>NZ_KQ968564.1:0-43655 GCF_001578585.1 Sutterella sp. KLE1602 | reverse complement strand
CATCGTTCAGAGATGGGGGTTTTGAAGAGCTTCCTTAACATGATGAGTCCTCTTGACTATGAAGCACAGCTACACAACCATGCTCAAGAGGTGACCTTTTAACTCAAAATCATCAGATCCAAATTTCGCGCCCCACCCCAAATACAAAAAGGTCCCCGATTCCATGACCTATAATCGAGGACCTAAGCACGGTCTTGAATAACTGTGCAGACTCAGGCTGTCAAATTAGAGCAGGGTCTTGCCGTCGCGGGAAACACCCTTGACAACCTTGTCGGTCTGAACCGGAACGGCGTCGAAGCCAGTCACGCGATGGCCGTTGACCTGCGTGAAGAGCCACATGTCCATGATGGCGCCCGAAACCGTGCCGAAGCCTAGATCCTTGGACTTGAACGTGAAGACAACGTCCATGTTGCCGTCCTTGTTGAGGTCCTTGTATTCCATCTTCGTGGGAGCGGCGAAGTCCTTCCACGGACGGGTGGCGCCGAGCTGATAGGCGCCCATGCCAGCGCGGGTGGCGGACATATTCGTGCCGAGAACTTCATGATCCTTGGAGCCGTATAGGACGAACTGAACGTCGTCGTCATGGTCGGTGCGGATGACCTTGCTGAGGATTTCAACCTTCATCGGCATGATGCGGGCGTTTTCAGCCTGCATGATGCCGAGAACCTTCTGATAAGCGGCTTCGTTGTAGTCGTGCAGGAACTTCGTGCGTTCTTCACCCTTGAGGGAGGCGGCCTTTTTCGTCACAGCCGGACGTTCGGCCATGAAGGCGGCTTCCTGTTCGTGGATGAGCTTCGTGCGCTTGGCAAGTTCGTCAGCACGCAGGTAGTCGATGGCGTTGTTGGAAGCGTTGAAGACGGCATGTGGAGCGAAGTCGGCGCGGTAGTCGAACATCGACGGCGTGCCGGCGAAGTGTTCCTTCGTGGCAGTGGCGCCGTCAAGGAAGGATGTGCCCTTGGCAGGACCAGCGAGCGGATAGAGCGGAATGTAGATGGACTGGCACGGACGGCCGAGGGTCTTCCAGGCTTCCGTGAGCGTCGGATCCTTCGTCAGGTTGTAGACGATGGAGTCATGAGACGTGCGGCGGCAGATGCCTTCGGACTTGGAGTGATAGAGCTCCTGGTCCTGACCGATGTAGTCCTCGTGCAGGCGCAGGAGGGCCATGGCGTCCTTGACGCCGAGCTTGCGGTCGATGACGGCGCTGTACGGGAACTTTTCAGGATCGTTGTACTCGACGCCCGTAAGGAACTTCCAGGCGAGCACGTTGCGGTTGGCGTTCCAGCGTTCGTGGCGAACGGATTCCTGAGCCACGACCATGCGCCAGTTGAAGATCGGGTTCTTGGCGTCGTGGCGGCCGTCCTTGACGGCACGCTCGACCTGCTTGGGCTCGATCCGCCAGGTTTCCTTGTCGTTGAGGTCCACCTTGTCCATCATGAAGTTGTTCGGGATGTAGACGACTTCGTTGTCATGGATCTTGCGGGCGGCCCAGCTATTGCCCTGATGGATGGCGAGCTGCCAGGCTTCGTTGGCGTCGGCGAACGTATACGTGCGCCCGTCGTGGAAGTAGCCGAATTCGGCGAGCAGCTTCGTCGCGATGTCCACTGCCTCGCGGGCGGAGTGAGCGCGCTCGGCCACCAGACGGCGAATGCCGTAGCCGATGCCGCCGTCCTTCACCTCCATGCGGTCTGCGTCGAAGATTTCACCGCACCAGTTGGTGGCGACCACGACGCCCGCATCGTTGAAGAAGCCTTCTGCAAAGCTCGCGCCGTTGGGCACGAAGGTCTGCGTCCAGTAGAAGCCCAGCGTTTCCTCAACCTGCGGGATCTCGGCCGCGAACTTTTCGAACTTCACGGTCTCGCCCTTCTTGTGCTTGGCGGGCGGGACGTAGTGCTGCATGTTGAAGAGACGCCCGCCGTTGTCTTCGTAGTAGGCGACGATGATGCTCCACCGTCGAAGTTGAGTTTGAGGAAGCCTTCGAAAGCTTCTGAGAACGCAACTTCGACATGGGACGAAGAAAGCCCCGCCGAACAGATTATCGGGGGGTCTTTTTTTGATGACAACGAGTGGACACGGGGTCCTGCCGGAAGTACAATACAACTACATTGTAAGTGCATTATTCTTTAGGAGGTAATATGGGAACTTTCACGATGCGTATGGACGATGAATTCAAAAAGGAATTCAGCGAGGCCTGCAAGGAATTAGGATGCAACATTTCGACTGTCGTGACGATGCTAGGGACCAAAATGATTCGCGAACGCCGCATTCCTTTTGAGGTCTGTTCGGATCCGTTTTATTCCGAAGCAAATATGGCTCACTTGAAGCGGTCAATTGCTCAGTTGGAGGCTGGTCGAGGAAAGGTTCATGAACTCATCGAAACCGAGGATTGATCATGCCTTTTACTTGGTCCGACGATGCGTGGAACGACTATGTTTGGTGGCAGTCTCAAGATCGCAAAACGCTGAAGCGAATTAATCTTTTGCTCAAAGATATTCAACGCAACCGATACGAAGGGTTGGGAAAGCCTGAGCCGTTGGAGTTTGAAAGATCCGGATGGTGGTCGCGACGAATCGATCAAAAAAACCGTCTGATTTACAGGGTTTTGGACAATGGCTTCATCGACATTGCCTCCTGCAAGTCGCACTACGACGATTGAGAGAAAGCCCCGCCGCATCACACCGGCGGGGCGTTTTTTTTTTCAGGAAAAAAGGCCCTGTAGGCCCAAGGACCCGCAGGGCGCGTTTTGTGTCCAGTCACGAGGAAGAGGTGACGGCGGATGACCGCTCATCCAGAGGTTACGGCACCTTGAAGCCGAGCCCGTCGGCGTGACAGGCCTGGCAGTAGTTCTGGGACTTGCCGTGCTCTCGATGGCAGAGGTTGCAGTCGACCGTTTCCGGGAGGTAATGGATCGAAACGTGCGGGTTTTCCTTGCCGTTGGCGAGCGTGTAGCTTCCCTTGTTGATGTCGGCGTGGCAGGTCAGGCACTTTTCCGTCGGGACGGGCTTGAAGCCGTCCTGGTGGCACATCGTGCAGTCCTGCTTGTGCTTGGCGGACGTCGGAATGGCGACATCGGCGGCGTAGGCGCCGGCCGTGAAAAGAGCGGCCATGGCGATGACAACGAGTTTCTTCATGATGCTTCTCCTTCTCACGATTACTTGGCCATGATGCTCTGGGCTGCGATGCGGCCGAAGACGATGCCGTCGAGGACCGAGTTGCCGCCAAGGCGCGTGACGCCGTGGACGCCGCCCGTGATTTCGCCGGCAGCGTAGAGGCCCGGAATCGGCTTGAAGTCCTGACCGATGACCTCGGCCTTTTCGTTGATGCGCGCACCTCCCATCGTGTAGTGGAGCTTGGAGGTGAGACGGTGACCGTACCAGGGCCCCTTGCCCATCAACACGCCTTCGTTCGGCGTGAGCGGACGGTTGAAGTCAGGATCGAACTCACGGCCTTCCTTGATCCAGCCGTTGTACTTCGCCATTTCGTCCTTGAGCTCCTTGAGCGGGAGACCGTAGAACTTGGCAAGTTCCTCGAGCGTTTCAAACTTCTTCGTCGTGCCCGACTTGAGGGACTTGGAGAGGTAACGGTCGATGGAGACTTTCGGCACGAACTGGCTGTCGGCGATCAGCACGGCGAAGCGCTGGGAGCCGTCTTCGTTCTTGAGGGAGAAGATGTCGTTCGTGAGTTCAGTGCGGTTGCCGAGCTCGTTGAAGCACCGGCGGCCGGTCTTCGGGTCGATGGCGAAGCCGTACTGCTTGATGTAATCGCAGACGTCGGCACCCATGCCGATGCCCTTGTCATCAGGCGAGCACCAGGGACCCCACTGGATGTAGTCGATGTGAACGGGAATGGCACCCGCGCGCATCAGCGTGAAGAGAGCGCCGGCCGTGGCGCCCGGATGGTTCGTGCCTTCAGTTTCCTTCGTGATCTTCGGGTCGATGAGCGAGCACATGCGCCAGTCGTTGACGAAGCCGCCGGCACCGAACACGATGCCCTTTTCGGCACGGTAGTACTTGCGAACGCCCGTCTTGTTCGTCAGGTCGTTGTCGCGGGAGTTGATGTCGAAGACATAGTTTTCGCGGACGGCGACGCCGACGCAGCGGCCCGTTTCATCCTTGATGATTTCATCGACGATCGTGTTCTTGCGCATGATGCCGCCGCGCTTGAGGAAGTGACGGTGCAGCGGGAGCATCACGGAAATGCCGGCCGAAACCTTCGGGGCGAGCGAACGGATCTTGGAGTGACCACCCTGGATGAAGGGCGTAGGCGCAAATTCACAGCCGAGCTTGCGGATGTATTCAAAGGACTCGAGGGCCTTGAAGCACAGCGCATGGGCGAGCTTCGGGTCGTTGAAGTATTCCCCGGCCTTGAGCGTGTCCTTGAGGAAGAGTTCGGGACTGTCGTCCTTGACGCCGTGAGCGAGCTGCTCGGGCGTGCGCGGGACGTTGATCCAAAAGCCCGTGATGGCGGAGTTGCCGCCGAAGACGGGCATCTTGTCGACCATGATGACTCGCTTCGCGCCGAGGTCGATCGATTCGTTGGCGGCGCACGTGGCGGCAATGCCCGAGCCCACGACGACAACGTCAAACGTCTCGTCCCACTTGATGTCCTTGGCTTCCGGAAATTCGGACTTGGCGGCGGCAGCGCCGCAGCCGAAGACGCCCAGAGCAGCAAGGCTGCCCTTGAGGAATTCGCGTTTCTGCATTTTTGAGTTCTCCTTCATGCATCCGCTGCCATCCATGAACCCATGGACCGCTGAGGTCTTACGGACGCTTATTAGTACCGTCCGTACTGTGTACTTAAGACGGCAACAAGGACAAGAGGACGCCCATCGGGTCTTTCACCAACAGGGTTAACCCTAATTGGTTTAGACTATGCAGTCTGAGACGCCCTTTGCAAATGACGACTGGAGATGCAAGAAAATGAGTGAGATTGAAAACGACGCCGCTGAAGACGTTTCCTACGAGGACAACGAAAAGCACGTCGTGAGGCGCAGGGCAAACGGCCGCGCGACGAGGCTCAAGATCCTCGCTGCAGCTCGCGCGAGGCACCGACAGCCTCTCCATCGACCGCGTGATCAAGGAGGCGGGAGTCTCCAAGGGAAGCTTCATGTACCACTTCCCAAGCCGGCAGGCACTGATTGAGGCGCTCGTCAACGAATACGCAGCGCATCTCGGCGAAGTTCAGACGGGACTCACCACCAAAGCGAAGAGCGATTGTCCGATGCTCGAGGCGTATGCCGAGTGGTACAAGGGCTTCACGTCGGGAGAAATCGACAGCGGCTCTTCGCCGCTCGTTGCGCTCGCCATGGCGTCAAGAGAGAACAGGAAGTTCATGGAGCCTGTGCGCGACTGGTACAGGCGCTACTTCGACCGCGTCAAGCAGGAGGCCTGCGGCTCCGAGAGGGCACTGGTCTACACGCTAGCCTACGATGCCCTCTTCTTCCACCATCTCTTTGGAACGGACGTGCTGACGGATGATGAAAAGAAGGCCGTGACGAGAACGCTGCAGGCCTTCGCCGATGGAGGCATGAATATGCAGGAGGCCTGAGGCCGGGGTTTCTGGAAAAGGAAATCCCGCCCAACGTTGAGACATCTCATTGGACGGGGAATTCCAAGGGAAACTCAAATGAACCTGTGCCAGGTCGCTGCCGTCATGCGAGCGGCCAGGGCGAACGCAACGGGAAAGACGGAAAGCCACTGAGGCGGATAGTTGGGATGCATGATGGCCACGATCCCGAGGCAGACCGCAAGGAGCTGCAGGGAGAGGGAGGCGGTCCACCAGGTGGGACTCGGCGCGTGGTACTCGGCTTCGCGGATGCGGCGTCTCACGAACCCGTCGACAATCAGCGCGAGGATGAAGGGCATGAGTGCGATGGTGCCTGCGGTCATGACGGCAAGGCGCTGGGTCGCCATCACGAAGAGGCTCTTCATGGCACGCAGCCACTCGGTCTGTGTCGTACGCTCGGCGGCTCTGCCGATCTCGGCAAACTCGTCCTTCGTCATCGGTGAGCCGCCGTAGGGTCGAAGCGTGTAGCGGTCGGGGACGCCCGAGACCCAGACGAGCCCGTCGAGATATTCAACCGCCAGATTCGCGGCCGTCTCGGGCATGGGAATCCCCTCGCCCGTTCTCAGCATCAGCGCCTCTCTCAAGGCCGTCTCCTCGAAGATCTCGGGCGGGGTTCTGGCTGGCAGCCACATCACCATGAGGATGAGAACAAGCGCGGTCGCGGTCAGCATGTACTTCATCATTTTGTTCCAAAGGGATTTGAATGGATGCGGTCAGTCGTCGGAGAGAAGGATCGGAATCCTACCCTTGTAGAGCCTGCCGCCCGAGACGCTTGCGAAGAACTCGGTGTTGGGCAGTCGGCCGAGAACGTCGGGCGGGACGACTTCGTCACGCCGCCCCTGGATGCTGCGCGTGACGGAGGCGCGAAAGTCCGGAACGGGAGAGCCGTCGGCCGATGAGGAGAGCGAAGCGGAGGTCGACCAGACGGTGGTCTTCCCGAACGTTTCGCAGATGAATTCCTGCGTGAGGCGGTCCTTGCTTCTCAGCGCAATCAGGTTGTTGAAGTTGCCGAGCGCCATGCGGGCGCGGCTGTCGCTCCCGAGTCTTGCTGCAAGATCGCTCACCGTCTGCATGGCTGCGGTGACGCGAATGCCGGCTTCGAGCCCCTTGTTGAGGAGCTCGATCATGGGACCGTTGATGACGTTGGCGGTCTCGTCCACGAAGAGCAAGACGGACTTCACGTCGGTACCCGATTCGCCTCGGTTGTATCGCTTGCCGGCATAGGCCGTGAGGTCGGCGAGGATGATGGAACCGAGCGCGCCGGCGACGGTCGAGTCGGGGAGCGCGTCAAGGCCGAGATAGAGAATGTCGCCGCCTTCAACAACCCTCTCCACCGTCACGATCGGACGCTCATCGTCGGGATCGAACGGATCGGGCGAAAAACTCTTGGCAAGCGTGCCGCCCGTGAGCATCGAGAGAACGGGCTGTAGCGAGGCCGTGATCTTCGCGTAGTGTTCGCGGTTGTGACGAAATACGGCGATGAGACCGCCCACGACGGCGTTCGCGTCACCTTCGTCCTTCTTGCCGACGGTCTCCTCCCAGAGGGCGACGGCAGCGGTGAGCTCGATGCCGGCATTGGCGGCAGGCGGACAGATGTTGCGCTTGTCCATGCGCTCGACCTGCTCCTCCCAATCGTCGATCCCTGCGTCCCTGAAGGATCGGGCCAGAGCCTTCTTGAGAAGCGGATCGATGCCGCCTTCGAGAAGACGGCGAAGCCCCAGAAGGCTCGGCCTTTCGGTCACGTAGAAGAGCCCTTCGACGGCAACGTTGACGGCCATCCAGGCGAAGTTGCCGAAGGCCCCGCTGTCGGGCGGCATGACGGCCGCAATGCGGGTGGCAAGTTCCGTGGGACGCGTCCATGCGCCGAGCGGATCAAGTCTGACGCCCGTTTCGGGAAAGGCGGGATGGAATTCGAGAGGAGCGGGACGACCCGCGATCTCGGCCGCCTTCCAGACGGCGTTGCGAAGACGCTTGCTGCTCTTGGGGTCGATGACGATGACGGGTTCACCCCGAAGGATCGCCTGGGTGACGAGGCTCGTGAGCATCACGCCCTTCCCAGCCTGAGTCGTGCCGACGATGAGCGTGCCGCCGCCGAGACTCGAGAGCGGACGCACGATGTCGTCCTCTTCGGTCGCACCGATCCCGTGAATGATGGGACTTCCGATGTCTCCGGCCCCGAGCGGGTCCGGTAGTGAGAGCGCCTTGCGGATGCGCTTCGGGACGATCACGGGCTTGACGGGCGTAGCGGCAAGTTCATAGAGCGCCTGGGCGTGTGCGGGAGTCCACTCGAATCCGCGGCCGATCCAGAGGTTCTTGACGAGCCTGCCTTCGCGGCCTGCATTGAAGCGCATCGAGTCGAGAAGCGCAATCCGGCCCGCTTCGTAGCGGGCGACAAGACGCTCGCGGGCGGTTTTCCTTGCGGGGTCGACAGCCTTCTTCTCGTCCATCCCCTTTTCACGAAGAATGCGGATGAGGTCGCCCGCGTGAATGAAGGCGGGCGCAAAGCCTGCGAGCGGAATGCGGCGGGAAGCGGTCCGGAGTGCTTCGGCGGTGCGCACGACACCCATGAGGGCGAGGACGGAGGCAAGACCCGCGCCCCACCAGCCCGGAACCATGGCGGCGGTTGTCCCTGCGGCTGCAAATCCCGCGGCCGCGCTCCAGCCCTCCCATGCGGGCCGCCAGCCCGTGAGTCGCGAGGAGGATACGCCGCTCGTGACGGCTTCTGTTGTCTTCATTTTATTGTTCTCCCTTCAATCATGCCTTGTCTGAGGCTCGTTCCCTCGGCTTCCAGCCGACGGCGCGCTTGAGGGCCCTGAAGGCTTCGGTTCCTTTCGGGGGATCGCGGTCGATCGCCTCCATGTCGAGGACGCGCGGCCAGTGGCCTTCGGTTTCTTCTACGGTGCGGCCTTCGGCATTGACGAATCGGACGACGGGGCGCACGGAATGCCGGTTGATGACGACGCCCGTGAGTTCGATCGAACCGTCCTTTGCGCCCCTGAGACCGGGGTCGTATCGGGCGGCCCGCGAGGCGGAGGATCCCGTCATTCGCACGCGGCGAATAGGCGAGGCCCTCATGTGTCGTACGCCTTCGGCAAAGGGCATGGCCTTGACTCTCAGGAGGATCCCTGCTTCGGCCGGATCCTCGATCCATCCGACGGGGAGCAGGCTCTCGGGGACGAAGACGCCCTCGGGATGCACGAGCATGACGGCGTCGTCCCGGGTGTTCATGGCTTCGAGCGCCCTTGCGAGCGCCGCTGCCTTGTCGGAAGCTTCGAGCTCAGATGGGACGGACAAAGCCCAGCACTGTCTTGCCACCGTGCCGCCCGACCTGGCGCTTGACGACGGCCGCTTTTTAAAGAGTGCGGGAAAGCGCATGGGAAGGGATTCGCCTGCGGCGTCCGCCGCTCGGCGGGCGTTCGCAACCAGCATGTCGCAGTCGGTGAGGCGCAGCCACGCGCCCTCGCCCGCCATGCAGTCCGAGTCCGTGAGCCAGAGCGGATTGCCCGCTTCATCGGCCATCGCGAATCCGTCGGCAACGAGGATTTCGGCCGCAACGTCGGGTTCGTCGGGGACGTCTCGAAAGAGCCACTTGTCTTCGGCGGTGGCTGCAATGGCGGTGAAGCCCTCGGGCCAGCGAAGTGCGAGGCCGTCGTCGGCCCACACGACGGGCGAGTCTCCGCGGTTGAGACGCCAGTGTCCGTCGTAGAGCCTCTGGCTGAATTCGGCACGATAGACGGATGCAAAGCCGCGAAGAAGCGGACTTTTGCCCTCTCGTCTTGCGGCCTCGGCCGCGCGACGGTTGATCGCCCATTCGCGACCGCGGGCTGCGGCTTCAGCAATCAGGCGTTCGGCCTCCGTCTGGCCGGCCGCATAGGTGACGGCGGCCTTGAGGGCCGTGAGAACGGTCTCGCCGTCGGGGCGCTCGATGACGCCGAGCCACATCAGGGTTTCACGAGGGACGACGAGACGAAGGACGTCGGCGTTGAGCGTTGGGAGTCTTCCCGCAGATTCACGCGCCGTGTGGCGCTCGAGCCTCATTACGCGCCCGATCTCGTGCACGCAAAACGACAGTGCCGTTTCTTCCGAAGGATTGAAGCGGCTCGTGACGGTGAAGGTGCCCGTGGCAGGATCCTCGCTTCCCGCCTCGAGCTTCAGTGCGGCGAGCTTGCGGCTGTCGCTCATGAGACCGGCGAGTGCGGAGGCGATTCGAAGCCGAAGCGTCCAGTCGTCACGAATGCCCGGCGCGAGTTCGGGACCGATCACGCGTGCGTCGACCGCATTGATCGCGCCTCTTGCAAACATGAGGCCGGCTTCGAAGAGGCCGTCCGGCCCCGACCAGAGCCCCCTTTCGTCTCGAGGAAGTCCCTGGACCATCGCGGCCCAGCCCGCCATGGCGGGCATGAGGTGCGCTTCGAAAAGCTTGCGCGATCCCACGGCCATCCTCAGCTGCTCGACGGCGGCCCTGTGACGAAGGAGCATGCGGACGGGATCCTCAGGCGCGAGGATCGTGCGCAGACGCCCGTCGGCGGGATGCGCGACAAGACAGTCATCGGGATCCGTGTCGGAGAGCGGCACAGGCCTTCGGATCGGGTCGGACGCGTACCCCGAGACGGCGCTCTGCCACTGCTCGGGGCCTGCGGAGGCGCGCGTGAGGAATCGTGTTTCTGTGGGCTGCATGGGAGATTGGAGAGAGGAAGGACGCAAGGCTGGATGCGGGGTGAAATGGGTGAAACAGGTTCGCAGTGCGCCGGCCTCTTCGTGTGAGGATGATGCGGAGAATGATGGGCGGGAGACGGAACGGGCGCGAAGAGGACGCCGCACTGCGGCCTCAGGCAGGGAGCCTGAAGCGAAGGGAGATGATTGAAGAATCGACGGCGGCCGGACGACGGAGGAGAAGTCCTCCGTCGATCCCGGTCGTGTCGAAAAGTCGAAGACGCGTGCCTTCAGATGCCCCTTGGGTTTCGCCTATGCGGCGATCCCGCGGAGCTTGCCCGCAAGGCCCGAAAGGACCTTTGCAACGGCCCGCGGAAGGTCGGCGATCTTTTCGGCCTTGGCGATGATGCTCCCCTTTGGGGTGCTGTGCCTGCCGATGCCGACCATTGCGACGGCGATGCCGCGGTCTTCCAGTGCCTTGACGAGGTTGTCGACCGGCCCCTTGGGGAACCAGCCGTCGGTGATGACGAAGACGATCTTCGCGGGCTCCGGTCTTTGATCGAGAACGATCGCAGAGTGAAAGAGCGCCTGAAGGATCGGCGTCGCACCGAACCCCGGAAGGAAGTCGACGTGCTTGAGCGCACGGCTCACCGGCGTGTTGAAGTCCGCCGCGCAGGTGACGCTGCGACGGTTCGGGCCGGGGAAGATCGTCAGGGATGCCTTCACGCCGGTCACCGCACGGAGCGCCTCAAGGAGGCGGATGCAGGCGACCTTGGCAAGCGTGATCGCCTCGCCTTCCATGGAACCCGAAGCGTCGAGAATGATCTCGACGACCGCTTCGCGACCCGGACGCACGAGCTCGCGGCGGAAGACCGCCGTTTCACCCGTGGAGGCGAGCGCAAGCGCATCTCCGTCGAGCTCCTCTCCACGTTCGTCGAGCCTGTCGGGGTTCGACTGCGGGTGGATGAGCGCGCTCTGAAGGAGCCTTCTGAGGGATGCGCTGTTGGCGAGCGCCCTGTAGAAGAGACGGCGGTTCATCGCCGCCTTCTCAGGCTGCAGCGTCGGATACTCGCGGTCATTGGCGAAGTGGCGCTCGGGCGAAGCGAAGGTCGGATCGCCGTTGCCGGATTCACCGTTGCCGATGAGCTTGCGGAAGCTTTCCTCCTCGGGCTCGCGATCGGGCCACTGCCGTTGGTCTGAAATGACCGAGAGGCATCGGGCGTTTCGGTTGATCGCCTCAAGCTCGGGGTGCATCAGACGCGGATCACCCTCGGGGGTCACCGCGCCGTCGTCGTCGAAGAGAAGCGACTGGCCTTCGCCCTGACGGAACTCGAAGTTGTCCGTAGAGCCTTCGCCTGCCGCTTCTTCGACAGCCTTGAGCGCCTTGTTCTTCTCGGCGCGGATGCACCGCATGACCTTGTGCGCAAGTTCCACCGCCGCCTCCGTGGAGTCGAGGGGAAAGCTTGTGCGCACGATCTTCAGGACGCGGGCCATGGGCCTTGGTCCGAAGAGCCGGTCGCACTCCCCGCGAAGGTTCGCGGAGATCTCCTCGAACATGTCGATCCCGAGCACCTCGAATTCGAGGGTCGTGAGCAGCATCATTGCGAAGAGGTGTGCGGGCTCAAGGTCGTTCGGATTGCTCCAGCCTGCCGTCCCCGTCGACTCGTGCGCCTTGAAGAGCACGAGTCGCCAGAGAAGGTAGCCTTCGTAGTCCGCTGCACCGAGCTTGTCCACGCGGATGTCCTCGAAGACGTTCGCGAGGTCGCGAACGCCGGGATCGCCGATCCCCTTCATCGCCGCGAAGTTGGTGTACATCACGTGATGACGTTCGTGGCATCCGTGTCCGTAGACGTAGATGGACGCGAGCTTGTGGCCGAGGTCGATGGGACCGAGCCAGATCACGCGCCCGTTCGTCATCGGGGTCTGCGTAAACTCGACGCGGATGTTGTCGCGGCGGCAGAGTCCCTGGAAGACCAGGGGCGCTGCAGCCTCGATGACGAGGCCCGAGGCCTCCGTGCGGAGGATCTCGAGCGCTGCATCCACGGCGGTGGTGGCGAGCCTCTGCTTTTTCGCTTCGGCGGTTTCGACGTCTTCCACGATTACGGTGCGCATCGTTCGCCTCCTTCGGAAAGGATGTTGAACGGATGTTGCACTGCAACCGCAGCGGGGGCCTGATTCCCGCGCATGTCAAGACTGCGTTTCATGACGGTCGTCTCTCAAATGAATGAGGAGACGTCCGTCCCCGAGAGGGATGAAGCATCCCCTCGGGGTTGATGAAAAGGTCCTTCCGACGATTGTCAGACGGACGCTGCCTTGAGCGCAGAGCCCGTGGCGTTCTTGAGGACCATTCTGGCGCGTGACACCCTCATCTCGTGAATGAGGTTGCCGATCGCCGTGACCGCCAGCGTCTCCGCCGCTTCGCGAGCGGTGGAGTCGAGGGCTTCGGTCAGACTGGTCCTGATGATCCTGCGAAGAGGATCATCGTCGGAAGCTGCGGGCATCCTTGCGGCGTCGAGCATCATGTTCCGCATTCTCGAGAGGACGCGGAAGCTGAGCGGGACGGCCCTGGACTCGAACCCGATGGCCTGAGCCTGAGCCGCGGCCCTGCTGTCGGCTCCAAGACGCGCGAGCGCCTTGAAGAGCCTGTCGAGGACCTCGGGCTCGAACTCGGCGAGCCAGTCCTGATCGGCCGTCGCTGCAAGCAGGGAGGCTTCCTCGGCTTCGCCGAGACCTTCCATGCGCATGTGCCAGAAGCGGTCGATGACTGACCTGTCCTGGATCTGACGACCGAAGAACCCTTCGTCAATCTCGCTCGAATGGCCGCGCGTGTTGTCGGTGACGATCACGCGGGTCATGGGATGCGGAACGACGAGTTCGCCGGTTGCGCCGTTGTCGAGCGGAAGCCCCTCAAGAATGTCGTTGCAGCTCACCCACATGTCTGCGGGTGCTGCGCTGAATTCATTGATGAGAAGCGTCCAGCCGTGCTTCCAGGCGAGAAGCGCAGGACCGTCGATCCAGCGGGTCTCACCGCCATGAAGAGCCCAGTGACCGAGAAGCTCGCGGCGGTCCATGCGGGCGCGTGCAGTGACGCTCACCACGGGAATGCCGAGGCGGGCGCAGAACTGCATGGCCGTGCTGGTCTTGCCGGAGCCCGACGGACCCGACACGTAGATCGGTTCACGACGAGCGAGGTTCCACCACGCGCCGAGCGTGCGGTAGTGCGCCTCGTTGAAGAAGTGGCACGGGTTCAGGACGGGGATGCGGGTGCGGGCGAAAGCAGGAAGCGTTTCGACTTGGTAGCCCAGGCAGTCGCGTTCGCCGGCGAGATGTTCGCCGAAGACGGAGGCCGGGACCGTGCGAGTTGCGGGAGTGAGATGGGAGAGATTGATGTCGGGAGTCATTTTGTTTCCTTTGAAAAAAGAAAACGAGGACGCCCGACCCCATGTACCCCGCATGTGCAGGGCCCCGAGGGCAAACGCCCTCGTGGGGTTGAAGATGTGACGCGCGCCTTCTTCAGATGAAGAGGCGGCGAAGATTGTGCTTGCTTGACCGGAGTCTGCAGCATGCACGTTGCAGCTGTTAAGCACCTTCATGATGCACCGCCCCACCCCGTCTTGTCAAAGGGAACCTGAAAATTCGCCATTTCCCGTCAGAAGAAATTTTCCTCGGGGCGCAGGGCGCATAACCCCGTCCCGAGAGGCGCCTTGAGCTCAAGCGCCGCCATTGGCAGCCCTCCTGAATCGCCAGCGTGTGGCGCGTTTGCAACGAAAAAGGCTCTAACAAATACCATGTTTGCGGTATTCGGAACGCGTCCCGATCCCCCTTCCACGCGTCCTCATCATTGCCATTTTCAATGAGAACGATTGTCGGCAAACCCTCTCTCGCAATGAGAATGGGTCGCATTGCCATTTATGGACGAGAGTTCGAATCGAGCGGAAAGTCATTGATGACCCTTCTCCAGAGTTCGTGATGACGCTTGCGAAATGAGAATGGATCGCATTAGAGTTTCATCCGACATTTCCAAGCTGCTCCCGCCTTCGGGAGCTCGCAAACCATCAGGAGCATTCAAATGTTCAAGAAGTCCATGGCCGCGCTTGCGGTTCTCAGCCTTTCCGCGGGCCTTGCCTCCGCCTCTGAAGTCACGCTTTACGGAATCGTCGACAACGGCCTCCTCTACAAGCATTCCAAGGTCGAAACCAACGGCGTTTCGACGAAGACCGACTCCTTCGCTCTTGAGAGCGGCATCTCCTCCCCGTCCCGCTTCGGCATCAAGGGTTCCGAAGATCTTGGCAACGGCATGACCGTGAGCTTCAAGCTTGAAAACGGCTTCAACGCCGACGACGGCAGCTTCGGCGACGACCGCCTCTTCAACCGCGAGTCCTCCCTGACGCTCTCCGGCGACTTCGGCAAGCTCTCCTTCGGCCGCATGGGTGCGATCGGTTCCGCCGCCGGCGACTTTGACGCCGCCTTCGCCATCGGCGACGCCTTCGACGGCGGTGACGGCGACGTCTTCGGCATGGCCGCCTCCGACCGCTACGACAACATGGTCACCTACCAGACGCCGAGCTTCTCCGGCTTCCAGGCCACGGTCCAGTACTCGCTCAACGAAAGCAGCGTCGACAACACGCTTCGCGAAAACTCATCTCAGGTCGACCGCTACCTCGGCTTTGCCCTTACTGCTGAACTCGGCGCTTTGCAGGGCGTGCTCGCCTATGAAACCCAGAACTACGCCTCCTTCGGTGACAAGGCTCAGGCCAACACCGAAGACGGTCAGGTCGTCTACCTCGGCGGCAACTACGACTTCGAAGTCGCCAAGGTCTTCGTGATGGGCCAGTACTTCAAGGGCCTCGCTGAAAATCCGTTCGCCGCCGACGCCTTCGAAGGTGACCCTGTTGACGGTGAAGGCGTCAAGGGCTACGGCGCTCACGTCGGCACGATCGTCCCGGTCGCGGGCGGCGACTTCACGGGCGGCCTCTACTACGTCAACTCCACGGCCAAGTACGCCGACGAAGACGCCGACGGCAAGTACTACGGCATCGCCCTCAAGTACGAATACCCGATCTCCAAGCGCACCTCCGTCTATGGCGGCACGGGCTGGTACAAGGCCAAGGTCGACTACTCCGCCGACGACGTCTACAAGGAAGAGGCCTACCAGGCCTACCTCGGCCTCACGCACTGCTTCTGATGAGGCTCATGCATTGATCCTTCGGTCAGCATGGGAAAGATTGGTTCCGCGGACCGGGATTAAGGGTTGAAAAACAGGACGGGCGGCTCCCGGTGAGGAGTCGCCCGTTTCCTTTGCGCCGATCGACCCCCATCGAGTCTCGTCCCCTATGCGGATGTACGGAAGGGTGTCATTTACAAACAACTGCAGGAGAGCGCTTTACAAGACACCTTCCCCCGCCCTTGAACGTCAGTCTCCCGGGCAGGTTGTTGCAAATTAGCAACACTCCGCACGCAAAACACATATTTTTACAACCGAGGCTGACGTCACGATCGCCCCTTTCTGAAGGCTACTCTTACCGCCCTTCGGGAATACCCTTTCTTCGCGAAAAGAAGGCCGCAAACCCTTGCGCATCAAGGGGAGCGCTTATTTCGTCCGGATCCGCATAAGTCTTCGCGAAGTGCCCTGCGTCGCTCCCAGACGCGCGTTTTCAATTGCCCGGACGTCGTTGAGATGGGTTTGCGTACCGCCCGCATCGGCACTAGATTTGTGTTGCGATCAATTCAAACCCATTGAGCCTCCGGAAACGGAGGAAATTGGAGAAATACACAAATGTTCAAGAAGTCTCTCGCCGCGCTCGCCGTTCTCGGCGCTGCCGCCGGCTATGCCTCCGCTGCTGATGTGACCCTCTTCGGCGTCGTCGACACGGGCCTCATCTACACGCACCAGACCTTTGCTGACGACTCCAAGGCTGACGTCAACAACTTCGCCATGGACTCCGGCGTCTCCTCCGCCTCCCGCTTCGGCCTGAAGGGCACGGAAGAACTCGGCAACGGCCTCAAGGTCGGCTTCAAGCTCGAAAACGGCTTCCAGTCCGATTCCGGCGCACTCAAGTCCGAAAAGCGCATCTTCGACCGCGAAGCTTCCGTCTCCCTCTACTCCGACTTCGGTACGCTCTCCATGGGCCGCATGGGCGGCGTTGGCTCCGGTGCCGGCACGTATGACCTCGTCCTCGCCACGGCTGATGCCTTCGACGGCGGCGACAACAACGTCTTCGGCTTCGCCACCTCCGACCGCTACGACAACATGGTCACGTATCAGACCCCGAAGTTCGCCGGTCTCCAGGCTACGGTCCAGTACTCCTTCAACGAAGACTCCGTCGAGGAAACGGCTCGTGAAGGCTCCTCCGCCGTGAACCGCTACAGCTCCGCCGCTCTTACCGGCGACTTCGGCGCTCTCCAGACGGTCCTCGCCTACGAATTCCAGAACTACAAGTCCTTCGGTGCTGCTGAACACGAAGACGGCCAGATCGTCTACCTCGGCGGCAACTACGACTGCGGCTTCGCCAAGACCTTCGTCATGGGCCAGTACTTCAAGGGCATCAAGGCCGGTCAGCTCACCGCCATTACTGAAGACGATGCCGATCTCGTCGACACCGCTAGCTCTCAGGACTACTCTGCCGACGGCGTCAAGGGCTACGGCGTTCACCTCGGCACGATTGTCCCGGTTGCCGGCGGCGACCTGACGGTTGCAGCCTACTTCACGGACTTCGCCGTCGAATATGCTGACCAAGACGTTGATGCCAAGAGCTACGCCTTCGGTGCCAAGTACGAGTACTACCTCTCCAAGCGCACGTCCGTCTACACGGGTGCCGGTTTCGCTCAGGTCAAGTATGACGATGACGGCTCCGACAAGACGACCCAGGCTTACCTCGGTCTGACGCACCGCTTCTAACCGGATCCTTCAGTGCTCGGACCTGATCCTCAGCACTGAGTCATCCTGAAGCAAGGGCCGGCGGGCTTCGGAAGGAGCCCCCGGCCTTTTTCATGTCCGCCGTTTTCGTGCGCCTTTCCCTTCCCTTTCATCAACGACAAGCTTCGCGATTCGGGACCGCGCCGCCATCCGACAAAGCACCCGCTCAAAAGAAAGACCGCCCTGCGTGATGCAGGACGGTCTTGTGGTCTGGTGCCCTCAAGAGAGGGAATCCACTTGTCAGCGGACGATCAGGAGCGGCACGTCACACTCGCTCGCAACCGTCATCGTGACGGAGCCGAGCAGCGTGGCGGAGACGGAACTGTAGCCGTGGGAGCCCATGACGATCATGTCGTAGTTCTCTTCCTCGGCGTGTTCGGCGATGACGTCGCCCACGTCGCCGTAGAGCGTCTTGGTCGAGACGTTCATGCCGGCGCGCGTGAGAATGGACTCGACCTCGTTGGCGATCGTGCCCGTTTCGGCAAAGCCGTTGGCCTGTTCGTCCTCAGCGCTCTTCTGAACGTGGATCAGCGTGAAGGACGTGCCCTGTTCGAAGAGGTCGACATGCTCCGTGAAGAAGCCCTGGACGCGAAGCGACTGGTCGGACTCGTCAAGGCAGATCGCGATGCGCTTCAGGGACTCGGAAGTCGGCATGCGTTCGCGGATGAGCAGAATGGGACGATGAGAGTGCGCCACGACGTCGTTCGAGACGGAGCCGAAGAGCAGGCTGTCAAGCGGGCCCTTGCCGTGCGTGCCCATCACGACCATGTCGGCCGAAAGCTTGTCGCCGGCGGAAACAATGGTCTGGACGGGAGAGCCGACGCCGTAGTCGAGCGTCACGTTGGCGGGAAGCGTGCCGCAGCGGTCGATGATGGAGTCGAAGACGGTCTTCGCCTCCTCGCGGTAGAACTCGTCAAGGGTGTCAGGGTCCGTCGCAAAGCGGATGCGGTCCGAAGCGGGCTCCTGCGCGTAGAAAATGTGGATCTCGGGATCCTTGCCGAAGAGAGCGGGCTTGCCCGTCGCCCAGAAGGCGGCGTTCTTGCTGCATTCGGACGCGTCGATGGGAATAAGAATCTTCATTTTTTGGTCCTCCTCAGAGGTGCTCCTCGACGCCGGGTCCGTCGAAACGGTCGGAACGAAAGGGAGGCGTCGAATAACACCCTTGTGCCCCTTATCTTATAGAAAGAATCGGACCTTCGGGAGGAAAAATCGACATATACCCCCTATTTGATAGCACTTTTGCGTCACGAGTGAGCGCCCCTTGACCCCGCCCTCCTTCACGGGCCGTCTTTACACGGCAAAATCCCTCCAAAGGTCATGCAGGAAACGAGACACGCATAGGAAAAGAGCCGCCGGAAGCGTTCGTTCCGACGGCTCCTGATTGTTTGGACCGGGTCTTTTTTACCTGTCTTTGGCTTCCGCCACAACGAGCGTGAGACCGACTGCACGCAACGAGTCGAGCAGCACCTGAAGCGTCGGATTGCCGGACTTGCTGAAGGACCTGTAGAGGACCGCGCGGCCGATGCCGCTCGCCATGGAAACCTGGCTCATGCCGCGGCAGCGGAAGAGCTGGCCGATGCTCGCAGCGGCATCGGAGGCGGATCCATTGTTGAAGGCCTTGCAGATGTTGTCCATCTGAACCTGGTTATCCTCGAGGGACTTGGGCATGAGGACCGTCTTGTGCGAATTCATTCTGATCATCAGTTTCTCTCTGTATATTTTCGAGTTGAGATTCGGCCTTCAGCGGCGGCTCCTTGACGCAAGGCCCTGTCGTTCCTGCCTTTGAGGGGTATTGTGCGTATCCCCGACAGGCGCGACAGTCTCGAATCCGAGGGACCGTCAGGCCGTGTTTAAATTCGCGTATATGATACAGTCGCGCCGCCCCCTGCTGTCTACGACAAACACCTGAGTCGGGCCCATAAAGAAAAAATTTCTTGCGCCTGATCAAGGGTTTTTCCCAAAATTAACCTTTTCGCCGATGATTGAGCACGGCGTTTGGTTGTCGTCTTTAGGTTTCTCCCAAGCGTCATGAGACTGATTCTCGAGTCCTGAAGACTTCTGCAGGAGCGGTGTTTCGACCCGATTGTCGTGAAAAGGCGAACAATCTGAAGGATTTGGTTGCATTTGCCCGCCCTCTCCAGTTCTCAGGAGGACTTGTGGGTTCTTACCAGACTAAACAGTCCTATAAGGATAAAAATTTCTATATCAAAACACGGTTTTTCGGCCGGCAAAAAGGCCGCTTCGCGATGACGGCGAAACGGCCTTTTTGGGAGTCGTGAACGGGCTGGAGACCGGATCAGGCTCCGAGGCTTGCGACGAGTTCGGGCGCGAACTGCTGGCACCAGCCGTAGGCGGTGAGCAGAATGCCTGCAACGGGCACGAGCGCGTAGATGAGGAACTTCTCGAACGCGCCCCAGGTCTGGACCTTCGAGCGGAAGACGAAGGCGAAGACCACGGCTGCGCCGAAAATGAAGGAGCCCTGGCGGAAGTTCTGGCGGGCCTCCTCGATCGTGAAGTCGAACATCATCGAGAGGGAGACCGATAGGGCCCAGGCGCAGATGATCGCGCCGGCCACCCAGAGAGCAGTGCCGATTCTGTCTTTCATAATTGGATGTCAGTCGGGTTCTTGTGGTTGCAAAAGGATTCCGTATTGTAGTCCCATGGAACGAGCGCCGTTGAAGCCGATCCGATTGCCGCGCCGCCCTCGCCCGCCGCCTCGTCCGTGACGAAGGCTCGCCGATGCACGTTTTCCTCTTTTGCAGAGGACATTCGCCTTAGAATGACTGCATCCAAAAATTCTCGTAGAGGACGCCAAGCAGAGCCCGAAGCCTAAGATCCATGACCTTGCCATTCTCAACGCCCGCGTGCTCGACGTCTTCACGGGAGCGCTCGATACGAAGACAGTACTTGTTGAAGACGGCCTCATCCACGGGTTCGGTTCGGAACCCGCAAAAGAAACTTTCGAAGCAAAGGGCGCTGTGCTTCTGCCGAGCCTCATCGACTCGAACGTGCACATCGAGAGCCCGATGCTCTCCCCCGCCAGCTTCGCCTCACTGGTTCTTCCGTTCGGTACGACGACTGTCACCGCCGACCCTCATGAAATGACCAACGTACGCCATGCACGGGCTCGTCGAGGCCTGCCGGGACTTCCCGCTTGTCGTGAAGCTCATGGTGCCGTCCTGTGTTCCGGCCCTGCCCTTCGAGGATGAAGGCTCTTTCATTGATGCCGGGCAGACACAGGCGCTGCTCGAACACCCCGAGTTTTTTCGGTCTTGGCGAAATGATGAACGTGCCCGGCATCCTCAATGGCAACCCCGAGGCCTGCAGCAAGGTCGCGGCTGCCCTAAATCTCGACAAGCCCGTCGACGGCCACGCGCCGCTTTGCTCGGGCGCGGATCTCGAAGCCTATGCCCGTGCCGGCATCCGCACGGACCATGAATGCACGACGAGCTCAAAGCTTAGGGAACGCATTTCACTTGGCATGTACGTCTCGATCAGTGAAGGCTCGCTCGCGAGAAACCGTCTTCCCTTGATCGAGAACCTCATTGCCGACCTTTCGCGGCGCTGCAGCTTCTGCACCGACGACAGGCACCTCGCCGACACGCTTGAGCGCGTGCACATCAACGGCATGCTGGCGATGGCCGTTGAGGCGGGCATCCATCCCGTTGACGCCGTGAGGATGGCGACTCTCAATACCCCCGAATGTAATGGCCTTCAGGACCGCGGCGTGAGTGCGCCCGGACGCAGAGCCGACCTGCTGCTTCTCGACAACCTTGATGACTTCAGTCCGCTCGCCGTCTGGACGAAGGGCAGGCTTGTCGCCCGCAACGGGAGCCTTGTCATCGGTGCGCCAAAGCAGAAGCCCGGATTTCTCGCGGACACGGTGAGGATTGCGCCCGTGACGGCCGAATCCTTCGACTTCAAAGGCCCGTCCGAGAAAGCCAAGATGATCGGCCTTCTGCCTCAAAGCCTCATCACGGAGGAGAAGATTGCTGCGGTGAAGACACTTCGCGACGGTACGGTGAGGCTCTCCGACAATCCGGGATGCGTGAAGCTTGCGGTCGTCGAACGCCACAGGTGCACAGGCCACATCGGCACGTGTCTTCTTGATCCCGCCCACGGACTCAGAGGCGGCGCAATCGCCACGTCGGTTTCCCACGACTCCCACAACATCGTTGTAGCTGGTGACGACGAAGAGGACATGGCGCTTGCCGTGCAAAAGATTGAGGAAATGCAGGGCGGCATCGTCATGGTCTCGAAGGGCAAGGTGCTCGATGCGCTGCCGCTTCCCGTCGCGGGCCTCATGAGCGACAGAACGCCCGAAGAGACGGCGGCGGCCATCAGGCGGCTCACGAAGCTCGCCCACGGGCACTACGGCATTTCGCAGGACAGCAACGCCTTCATGACCCTCTCGTTCCTTGCGCTCCCCGTGATTCCGCACCTCAAGCTCACGACGAAGGGGCTCTTCGACGTCACCCGATTTGAGTTCGTGCCAAATGATGCGGGCGCATGAAGACGGTCGAGGACGACTGAGCGTCCGGATTTCATCTAGCCCGGCCGCATTTTTTACCTGCCGTCATGCTTTTCCCGGGATTTGGGCGTTTTCTTCGTATTTTTTGCCTTTCCCTCGTGTACACTTGAGCTCATTCGTTATTTAAGCAAGATCAGGAACATGTCCAACGTCTTCATCACTGGCGCTTCAAGCGGCATCGGCGCGGCACTTGCCCGCCAGTATGCGCAGCGAGGCGACGTCCTCGGGCTCGTCGCCCG
Source organism: Sutterella sp. KLE1602 (assembly GCF_001578585.1). Taxonomy (NCBI): domain Bacteria; kingdom Pseudomonadati; phylum Pseudomonadota; class Betaproteobacteria; order Burkholderiales; family Sutterellaceae; genus Sutterella; species Sutterella sp. KLE1602. Next base: position 21,754 of record NZ_KQ968564.1, on the reverse strand, counting down.
CAATCCAGAAAAGCTGCAGGCCCTCATCGACACGCTTCCCGGCGACAAGTCTCGCTACCACGCGATTCCCGCCGACGTGACGAAAAAGGATGAGATCATTGCGGCCGCACAGAAGTTCGAGGCCCTTTCCGGCGGCGCTGACATCGTGATCGCCAACGCGGGCATTTCCATCGGCTGCAAGACCGAGTTCTACGAGGACCTTGAGGTGATGGAAGCCATCTACAGGACGAACGTCTTCGCGATGGCCTACACCTTCCACGGCTTCATCGAGCCGATGACGAAGCGCGGCCGCGGCAAGCTCGTGGGCATCGCCTCGGTCTCCGGCATTCGAGGCCTTCCCGGCAGCGAAGCCTACGGCGCATCCAAGTCCGCCGTCATCACCTACAACGAAAGCCTTCGCGTAGGCCTCAGGAAGACGGGCATCAAGGTCCAGACGATCAGTCCGGGCTTTGTGAGGACGCCGCTCACGAGCGCCAATCCCTACAAGATGCCCTTCGTGCTCACGCCTGACGAATTCGCCGAGCGCGCCGTCAAGACCATCGACAGCGACGCCTCCTACCGCACGATTCCCTGGCAGATGGGCCTTCTCGCGAAGGCCATGCGCATTGCGCCCAACTGCCTCTGGGACAAGATCGTCGCCAACCGCAAGCAGAAGCCCCGCCTCGCCGACAAGCAGAAGGCCGAAGCCGAGGCCGCGCAGAGGAAATGAGCGCGTCAGAACACGTGACCCGACCGGCTCGACCCTGATTGAGCCGGTCCATTACAAAGAAATTGACCAGCGACCTTCCGGCGACGCGACGTCGTCGGCAGGTTCATGCGCGACATGAATCCGCGCAGCGCGTGCCGGCGCACGCCGACCCTCATGGAGATTCACATGACCACCTACAAGCCCACCGGTGAGAAGCCTGACGAATTCAACCTTTATCTTCAGGAACGCATGGCCGCGCTCGGTCTCGATCCGAAGACCATCGCGGAAAACACGGGCATTGCGCTCCCCACGGTTCTTACCCATCTGAACCTCCCCGGCAAGCCCATCAAGCCCCAGAGCATCCAGAAGTTCGCAACCGAGCTCAACGTTCCTTATGCGGTGCTTCGCGACCTCTACACGCGCGTGCGCTGCCAGGGCAAGGTTCGCACGAAGTACGTCATCGGCATGATGCCCAAGGGCGAGACCGCCCTGCTCGCCATGATGATCAAAAACACCCTGACCTACAGGTCCATTCCGATGACCGATTTCTCGGAGATGACGGGCATTCCTCTTGATCAGCTCATGTATCCCCCGAGAAAGCCCTCCGACGCCTTTGTCGCAGCCCTTGCACAGGGTTTTGACGTCGGCGAAGACGCCATCCGTGAACATGCCACCAGTCTCGTGGGCACGAAGGACAGGACGCCCATCGTGCTCTCCGAGCTCCAGAAGCGGGGACTTTGCTTCAGAGACTGGATCGCCATGACCAACTGCTCCGTCGAGAACGCCTACAGGCTCCTTGTCGGCAGATTTCCGCTCGATCCCGACCTCAAGATCACGGCTGCTCTGGCCCTGCGCATCGATCCCGAAGAATTCATCTTCAGATACGACACCTCGAAGAGCACCACTGCCTCCGAAGCCAAGCGTGCGAAGCGCTTCTGCGAGCTTGTCATTGCCATGATGGAGCACAAGAAGCTCACGAAGTCCGAGTTCATTCACAAGAGCGGCGTGCACTCCTTCACGGCCGACACCATGCTGGCCGGCGAGACGACCTCGCTCCTCTACAGAACGCTGGAAAAGACCTCGGCGGCCCTGGAGATCCCCATCGAAACGATCATCGATCATATTTCGGGACTCAAGCCCGCCATTTGACGTCTCCTCGACGTCATCCTTCAGCGGTGACGACCGGGTCGCGGGAGACGAATCCCTCAGGACTAGGTCCGGCGGCAGCCCTTGGTGTGGAAATATCCGGTGGAATCCTTTTCAAAGATCGTACCGTCTGGATACGGTATTTTGCCGTCATAGCACATGCTGCGCATTTCAGGTGAAATCGAAATCGAGAAGCGAATTTTCATCATCTGTTGACGCGTGAGCTCGACACCCGCCTTCCTGGGTGCGTCGGCCGACACCCCGGCCGAGATCCTGACGCACGGACCGCCGTTAATGACGGCCGTACGCTGAAAGGCTCCACACTTCTCCAGCATGGCCAGAACGAGGAACGCCGTCTGTTCGGTGGTGATCAGGCGCGCCAGCGCCTCGAGGCCACCCTCGGCCTGAAGGACGCGGGCGACGTTTTCAAGGTGTTCGGGATTCCTGCAGAGTGGCGCAACCTGATGGATGGTTCGGTTGAGTGAAAGCCATTGCTCGTCGACGACAGGTTTCCTGAGGGTCATGTTTTTTATGTATGGTGTCATTTCTGTAGCTTGTGTTATTGCGAAGAAATGTCGAAACGCCTGAGCGGTTGCGACGCGAACATCGTGCCATGCAGATCAAAAGTTTTCAACCCGAGCAAATGACGGAAATGTCGTCTCAAGACGCATCCAAGGCGGTTTTCGCCTTTTGAAATCAATTTTCAGGGTGAAGATCTCTGCCGCTTCAATAGAACGTGATCGCCGTCAACGCCTGAAAGACAGAGGCCTTAAGGCGATGTTCACTTCCGGATTTCATCAGGAGCATCGACGAGACTTCGATTTCTTGATTCAAATCAAGCCTTCCTGAAATCACCCTCGAGATCAAGGATCAAGCTAAAAAAAATGGACCGCCTGCAGGCAGTCCTCTTGAGTGTCGAATGGAGCGCAAAATGCACGGTCGTCAGCGCATCATGCCATCGCAGGCCGTGCAGAGCTCTTCAATGTAGTCGATGCGGGAAAGCGCATGAGACCAGCAGACGGGAATGCCGTTGTCGCCGTCTTGGCCGTAGATGATGCCGGCAAGGCCGCCGGTAACCGCACCGATCGTGTCGGCGTCACCGCCCAGATTGACGGCCTTGAGGACGGCATCGACGTAGTTGTCGGAGTTGATGAGGCACCAGAGGGACGCCATGAAGACGTCGGAGACGAAGCCGGAGTTCGGCACGGAGACGCGCGAGAGGTGCGGCATGAGCTGCAGCTTCGGGAGGTAGTAGTCCGGAATCTCGACGAAGTGGTTCTCAATGAGCGCTTCAAGCGCCTCGGCGGGCTTGTGCCCCTGAAGGAGCTCGTCGACGTAGCACGAGTAGAGACGGCAGATGACGATGCTGATCTGGTGGCTGTGCGTGAGCGAACCAGCCGCATCGACGATCTCGAGGCGGTCGGGGCTGTTGAGAAGCGCATAGGGAAGCATGCGCATGAGTGCGCCTGCGCCGTTGTCGAGAATGTCGCCGCCGCCGCAGATGTCGGCGGGCGTGCCGCTGCGATGGCGCGAGACGGCCCTGGCCGTCGTGCGGCCCCAGCCGTAGGCCTTGCCGTCGGGGGTGTAGGCCCCCTCGTGCAGCCAGCGGTCGAACTTCATCATCACGTCCTCGGCATCGTAGCCCTGCCTTTCACGAAGGCTGTCGAGCTCGGCCAGAATCATGGCCGTATCGTCCGACCAGAAACCGACGGGCTTTTCATGCCAGCCAAGGGGGTGCATGTTCTCGCAGACGTAGGTGTCCCTTTCCTTCCCTTCATAGGGAACGCCAAGAGCGTCGCCGACTGCTGCGCCGACAACGGCCTGCAAAAGATGCGACATCGAGAATTTCCTCCAATCCCGGAACGACCATCGTCCTAGGGTTTTCATTTGCTTCACGATTGTAGCCCATTCGCGTTAACCCTGAAGGGGACCGGTTCTCAATTCCTCTGACCTTTTCCCTGCAAAGCGGCTGCCCTGGCCTGCCCTCTTCCGAAATTTTACGTTTTTCTACCGATCGCCATCCCATGAATGGGTTACGGCTCAGCCGCTCCGCTCCCCCTCACCGAAGGGGCCCGAGAGGCTCACCCGCTCTGTTTTGACACCTTTGCACGGCAGTCGATCGGCTCGAAACGACTGCAGGAGTAAAAACCGCTTCCTCTGAAAACCCAAATTCGAGGGTTTTCCCCAACGGGGCTGAAGCTTAATGAATGTCCCGTATGGCGAAAGGTTTTTGCCGAAGCGTACATTTGCTCTCGCCGGCAAACGAAAAACCCCGCCAACCGTCTCGAACCAACCGAACGTCGGCGGTTTTCTCAAAAAATCAGATGAAAATCATATGAAAATCAATTTCCATCAACTAGTATCCGCCGTGGGATCAAAGAAAGACAAGATCGCCGCAGGCCTTCTTGTTCTGTACGCCCAAGCAGCTTCCGCGGGGGACGTGCAGGCCTTCGACAAACTGTACACCCAGCTCACGGGCTGGGCCCAGGGCTCCCTGGGGAAGTCCATCGCCATCATCTTCCTGCTTGTCGGCCTCGCTGTCGGGCTCGCCAAGGGGAGTCTCTATGCTGCAGTTGTATCCATCGCCTGCGGCTTGACCTTGATGATCGCACCCTCCGTCATTGACAGCATCTTTACTGTCTGATGGCGGCACCCGAGGGCGTTCGCGTCCCGACCGGCCTTGACGATCCGCCTCGATTTCTCTTTTTCGATGCGGACCTCGTCGCCGTGGTCCTCACCGTGACCTATCTCGGTGCGGTGCTGGACCACATTGGGGCCGGCGTCTTTCTGGGCGCGCTGTCGGCCTACGGTTGGCACAAGGTCTCGGGCCTTCACGGCCGCGGCTACGGCGCAGCGCTCGCCTACTGGCACCTCGGCGCGTCTTCCTTCGGGCGGACGCCCCCGAGCTCGGCCAGACACTTCGTGCGCTGAAGCCCGTCCGCCGACGGTCAGGTCCGAACGTCAATCACTTCCCCCCCATTCCCCAGGGCCGCAGCCGTACGTCCGCGCATGCGCAGCCGCCTCGGGGATCCTTCTCATGCTCTACACATCCATCGTCGCCGAACGCATCGGCTTGAGACGAAGCTTTGCCGTCATCATGGCGATGAGCTTTGCGCTCAACTTCATCCTCGCCCTCGCGCTTCTCCTGCAGCAGCCCGAGACGCGCACCATCGTCGTTCCGCCCACGCTCGCCGCCGAGCGCGAGGTCTGGACCTTCGACGAGGCGGGTCCCGGAGCGCCGTACCTCGAGCGTTGGGCCCTCTCCGTCCTCTCCCATGCGGCAAGCGTCACGCCCGAAACCGTCGACTCCTCCCGCCGCGTCGTCCTTCAGCACGTTGACCCGGGCTTCTACGGAAAGCTCGAGGAGGCCCTCATCGTTGAGGCCGACCGCATCAAGAAGGACCACTCCTCCACGATCTTCTATCCCGACCGCGCCCGCGTGAACACGTCCGACCTCTCCGTCGAGGTCGAAGGCGTACAGAAGACGCTCGTCGGCAGCACCGTCACGAGCTCGAGAAAGAAGACCTGGCGACTGACGTTCCGCTACGACGCAGGACGCCTCTTCCTCACGTCCCTCACCGACCAGCCGTCGTCTGGGTCCTGACAAAACCTTCCCTCACGGAGCCCTCATGATCGTCACTCGCTCTGACATTGAGTCCTTCAAGCGATTCGTCCCGAAGCTCGCGCTCGCAGGCGCAGCCGTCCTGATCCTCTCGGCCTTCGCCCCGTCGTCCGACGCCGCCGTCTTCACGGCCCGTGAAGGCGACGCACCCCTTGAATTCACGCTGCCCGCGCACGAGACCACCATGGTCGCCATTCCGGCCGACCCCATTGCCTCGGCCGTCTACGACCGTCACCTGATCGACGTTCAGACGGATGCCGCGAGCGGCATGCTCTACGTCCTCCCGAAGATGGAGGGCTCGGCCATGGTCTACGTCACCTGCAGGTCGGGCGAGACTGCGCCCCTGCATCTCACCTTCACCGCGGATGCGGAGCCCCGCACCATCATCCTCGAAAAGAGCGTGCGCAGGGCCGAACAGGCGAATGCGCCCGTTCGCGTGCCCGCTGCGCCCCTTCGCGCCGAAGGCTTCCCCGCCGAGATGAAGCGCCTCGTGACGCTCGTCCTCAGGGGCGAAGAGACCGATGAAGTCTCCCGCACCGCCATGACCGAGCCCGCTCAGGGTGCGGCCGCCGCCATGAAGAGGCTCGCACCGCTTCGCGTGCGCATCGAAGGCATCTGGCGCTCCCGCCATGCCGAGGCGGTTGAACTCACCGTCAAAAACGGAACGGTCTTTCCCGTTGAGATCAATCCCGAGCTTCTCTCGGGCTCGGTCTGGGCTGCTGCCGCAACCGAAACCTCTCTTGAGCCGGGCGACAGCTGCAGGCTCGTCCTCGTGGAGAACGCCCGTGAATGAGATCAGAACGAACGATTGCGCATGCACCGTGCGCAACGCTGACGCCGGCCATCTTCCCGGAGTGTCGTCATGCAGCTGAAGGACATTTTCTCCGCATCTTCTGACGGCGTCTCCCAGCCCTCGAACAACAGTCTCAGGTTCAAGCAGAAGGCGCTCGCCGCCACGATCCTCGCCACTCTGGCGATCATCGCCTTCATTGCTGTCGAGGCATCCGACACCAAGCCCGCCCGCAAGGCTCCGACCGAAGCGGCCATGATCACGCTGCGCCCCGACGGCACGGACAAGGACGTACTCATCGCCCGCTATGACGCAAACTTCCTTGCGCTCAGCCGCAGGATCGAGGAAGTGCAGCGCGAGGCCGCCGCCACCGAGACGCGACTGCGCGCGATCATCGCCGACCAGAAGTCCCGGCTCGAGACGCAGACAAGCGAAGTCAAGGACCTCAAGGCGATCGCAGGACGCGCGGGCCTTATGCCCCGTCCGGGCGAAACGCCCGAGGAGACCGAGGCCCGCATCAAGAGCCTGCTCAAGGCAAACGACGATGCGGCCTACATCTCGAAGCTCTCCTCCCAGTTCGGCTCGAAGACTCCCGGAAAGGTCTTTCACACCGATCCCGCCAGGAACACGAACGAACCCGCCTCTTCAATCGTCCCCGCGCTTCCCGACATCTCGGGCGGCGTGAAGGTTCCGGATGAAGCGCATGCGGCGGCGCGACAGGCGGTCTCGGGTCTGAGGCTCGCGATGGTGACGCTGCCGCCTCCCGCCCCACCGACGTCGCCCGCACCCCGTGTGGGGCCCTCGCCGACGCTCAACCCCGACACGCCTCTGCAGGTGAACAGAGCCGCGGGCACGACCGTCGAGGACTACCTGCCTGCAGGCTCCTTCGTGCGGGGCAGGCTGCTGACGGGGGTCTATGCCTCCACGGGCGCAGGTGCTGCGAGCCAGCCGCTTCCGATGGTGATCCGGCTTGAGGGCACGGCCGTGCTGCCCAATGCCTGGCGCAGTCAGGTGACGGCCTGCCACGTGACCGCCTCGGCCACGGGCGACCTCTCTTCCGAGCGCGCCTTCGTGAGGCTCGACAGGCTCTCTTGCGTCGGCAAGAAGGGAGAAGCACTCGACGTGCGCGTCTCCGGCTACGCCGTGGGCGAGGACGGCAAGGTGGGCGTGAGAGGAAAGCTCGTGACCCGATCGGGTCAGGCCATTGCCTCTGCTCTCTCCGTCGGCCTGCTCTCGGGACTGGGCGAATCGATCACCCGCTCTTCCGAGGAGGTGACGACGTCGATCACCGGCACGCAGAGCAAGCGATACAAGAACGCCTGGATGTCCGGCATGGGCGAAGGCCTCTCCGACTCCATGGACCGCATCACCGACTACTACCTGAGACTCGCCGACCGCATCTTCCCCGTGCTTGAGGTGGATGCCGGCCGCTCCGTCGACCTCGTCTTCTCGCAGGGCGTGCTGCTCGCCGATCCCTCGAAGCGATAACGACAAACACAACACAGGAATCCAGCCATGATTCGAAACGAGACCGCACGCTTTCTGCGCCGCACGGCCCCTGCACTTGCCACACTTCCCCTTGCCCTCGCCCTCTCGGGCTGCGGGACCCTCACGGGCCTCAACGCCGAGAACGACTTCAGCTGCCCGATGACGCCGGGGGTCTCCTGCCGTTCGCTCTCCGACACCTACGAGGACAGCGTCCGCGGCCGCACGCCCGACAGGATCGAACGCGACAAGGCAATCGAGGCCGCCTCGAAGGGCCTTCCAGAAATTGAAGGCACGAACGGAAAGGCCGCCGACGAAACGCCTGCGGGTCCCGCCGTTCATACGGTGAAGGCCGATGCGGCTCAGGCTTCCGTAGCCGCACCCGCCGCACGAGCGCCTGAGCGCCGATCTTCGCCCAAGCGCCTCCCCGAGGTGATCGTGACCATCTGGATCGCGCCCTGGACAGACGACGAAGGCGACTTTCATGAGGGTGAGATGATTCACGCCCGCGCCTTTGACGCCCGTTGGGCCGCAGCCCGGCGGCGAGCCGAAAGCGCCGACAGGGGCTCCGCCGTCGTGCGCCTTCCCTTCGAGCGCCGTCGTTCGGCGTTGAAGCACGCTCAGACTTCGGTCCCGAGAGTTCGTGCATCAGAGTCAGACGTCGCCTCTTCGCTCGGTGACGGCAGCCGCCGCTTCATCGAAGCCCAGAAGGCGGCCCTCAAGGGCACGCCCTATGACCCCGACGTCCTCGCGGAAAAGATGAAGGCTCCTGAGGAGAACCCGTGATGACCTCCTCAAAGAATCCCGTCAGGGAATTCATCGAAATCCTTCAGCGGATCAGGACAGGACACGAGAACCTGAAGGTCTCCTCCGGGATTCCCGGCTTCATTCCGGGTACGGGCGAGCGCGTCGACGCATTCTCAACGGCGCTCCCCTGGGAGTCCGCCACGCCAGACGGCCTCTTCACGCTGAAGGGCGACAAGCCCGAAAACCCCGAGGGACTCGGCTTTGCGATCGAGATCTTTCCGCAGACGGGCGTCACGTCCGAGATGGAGAAGACACTCATCGGCCTCGCGGCTCCGCTTGAAGCCGGATCCGTCCTCTCGATCACGGCCTTCGCGTCGTCGGCCGTAAGGGGCATTGCAGAGCTGATGGTTCCCGAAGCACGTGTGCCCGACGGGTTTCCGCCGCTGAGCCCGGAAGCCGAAGGCATCATCGACACGGCCACGAACTGGGCCGCCGAAAACCTCGTGAAGGGTGCGGTCGAGCAGCTCACGCCCCAGGCCCCCGTGTATCCGAGGCACTGGCGAGTCTGGCTCACGGTTGTCGTTCCGACGACGAAGCCCGACGACGAGGAGGTCCGTGAAAAGGTCCTCACCGCGCGCAGGGCCATTTCCGCCGTGCTCGAGCAGGCGGGGCTCTTCATGGGCGTGTGGGATGCGGACGTGCTCGTCGGCACGGCTTCCGAGATCCTCAACCCGCAGCTCGTGCGCTCGGGCGACTTCGTGCGTCCGTCCGCGAACCCGTTCGAGCCTCCGTCCGTTCAGGTGATGAAGGCCGACACGGAGGTGACGGTCGAGAAGCACCGCATCCGATTCGAGACGCTTGACAGGAAGTCCGCGGTTCATGCCGTGGGGCTTGGGGTCGAACACTACGGCGGGCACATCTCGCTCGCCCTCACAAGCCAGATGCTCGGCGAGCTCGGTCGTGGCGGCCATCAGATTCCGTGTCCCTTCCTCTTCACGAGCATCATCGCAGTTCTTGACTCCGCCTCCGAGCGCGTCAAGGCCGAGGGCCACCGCATGCGTGCGCTGCAGATGTCGCACACGCCCGTCTCGCAGATCAGTCCCTGGTATCCCGAAAAGGCGCGCCAGTGGACGATTGCCGTCAACAGCTTCCAGACCGAAGGGGGCATCGCGCGCGTAGCGCACCAGTACCTGCTCCTTGCACCTGCGGGACTTGAGGCCGAGGCCGTTCACGCCGCCCAGTCCATTGCACGCAAGGCGGGCATGGACGTGAGGCGCACGACCTGCCTTCATGCGCAGGCCCTGATGGGAGCCCTTCCGATGTGTGCGGGTCCGCTTCTCGTCGAGGACATGAAGAGGAGCTTCCGCATACAGCGCAGGACTCTTGCGACCGGTGTCTGCGGCTCGCCCGTGATGACCGAGTGGCAGGGAACGCCGATTCGCGACGACCGTGACCGCAGGACTCCGCTTCTCACGCTCGTGGGCCGACGCGGCCAGATCATGCACGTGGATCCCTTTGCGAACGCGAGCGGGAACTATTCGGTGACGATCGTGGGCAAGCCCGGTTCGGGCAAGTCCGTCGTGATGAACCAGCTGGCCTTCAGCTGCCTCGCGCAGGGCGGGCTCGTCTGGATCATCGACGTGGGACGGTCCTATGAAAAGACCTGCGCGGTGCTCGACGGGGCCTTTCTCGTCTTCGACAAGGAGCACGTCTGGGATCTCAATCCCTTTGCGATCCTCGAGGCCCTTGCGGGCGACGACCGCTCCGAAGGGATCGAATCGGTGGTGTCGATTCTGGGCGAACTCGTCTCGCCCGGCCGTCCTCTTCCCGACCTCGAGCGCAGCGTGCTCATTCAGCTCACGGCCTCGGCCGCTCAGATGGCGGCGATGCAGGGAAGGCTTGCGACCCTTGCCGACCTCGATGCGCTTCTTGCAGAACGCGCCGTTCACGACAGGCGACTTGACGACCTGCGCATGCAGCTCGAGCCCTACCTCAATGGTCCACTCGCGCGTTGGTTCGACGGCTCGGGCCGTCCGATCGACTTCAGCAGCCGCCTTACGGTGCTCGAGCTCGAGGGCCTCTCCGCTCACCCCGCGCTTCGTCAGGCGGTTCTGATGACGCTGATGCTCTGGATCGAAAAGACGATGTCGCTCGACCGCCGTACCGTGAAGCTCGTCCTCATCGACGAAGCCTGGGACCTGATGGGTTCGGGCCACAGCGGGAAGTTCATCGCCTCGGGCTTTCGTCGTGCGCGAAAGCACAAGGGCGGGTTCGTGGTTGCCACGCAGTCGCTTGCAGACTTCTTCAAGAGCGAGACGGCCGAGGCCGCCTGGAGCTGCGCCGACACGCGCATCTATCTGAGGCAGGACGCCGAATGTCTTTCGAGCCTTGAGGCGAAGGGGCAGCTCGCGACCGACCCGTGGTTCAGGGCAGCGTTGCCGTCACTCACGACCGTTCGCGGAGCGTGGTCCGAAATGATCGTGAAGGTGGGCGATGCGCCGCCCGCGATCGGACGCCTCGTGCTTGACCGCTTCATGCAGGTCCTCTACTCGTCGCTGCCCGCCGAAGTCTCCGCCGTCAATGCATGGCGCGAGGCGGGTGCAACGATGGCCGCTTCCGTGAGCGCCGTCGCCAACGGCGCATTCGAACCCACGCCCGAAGCCCTTGCAGCCCTCAACCGAAATCAGGAATCCGACCGATGACCGAACAAAAGAACAGCAGCGAAAAGACGGAAAAGACCGACAAGTCAGACAAGGCCTCCGCTCCGAAGAAGCACACGATCGAGCCGAAGTCGGCCCGAGGCGCGAGCACGACGGCAAGAAGGAAGACCGCGAAGGAAGCCGACGACGCCCTTCAGGACAAGATCGAGAAGGCCCGTGCAGGCGCAATGCCCGAGCGCAGGGAACCCGCGGCCGCAGGAGAATCCGCCGGCCTTCCACCCGTGCAGACCGTGCGCGCCATGCCGCAAATCAACAGGAAGAAGGACGAGACGACGTCCGACGAGAAGGCCGTTGCAAAGAAGCCGTCCGCCCCCGTCAAGATGCCCGAGCGTGACGCCACGGGACGTTTTCTCCCGTCCGAGGAGAAGGCGAAGAAGCCCCGGGCAAAGGCCAGGGCTCAGCAGGCCAGGTCCGAAGACGTGAAGAAGCCCTCGGAAAAGCCCGAAGCGAAGCCCGCGCAGAAAACGGCGCAGAAGTCCGAGCCCAAGGAGACTCAGAAGGCTCCGAAACAGGTCGAGCCGAAGGTCGAAACCAAGACGGAAAGCCAGCCCGCTCAGAAAACGCAGGAAGCGAAAGCCGCGAAGAAGCCCGAAGGCCCGGTCACGTCCGCCGCACCCGCAGCGCCCGTCCCCCACGTCAAGCCCGTCCTCTCCCTGCTGATGGATGAGGCCCCGTCCGGGGTCATGACGGACATGAAGGCGGACGACCGTCCAGCGCCCGGAGAAGTCCGCGGAAAACCCGCGGACGAAACGAACGAAGCGCCATCTTCGCCTGTCCTCAGACCTTCCGGCAGTCAGTCCCCGAACGGTTCCCGAATCATCGACATCGAAGGCGAAGAAGACGAAGAGGAGGACTACGACGACATTCCCGACCCGGCGGTCTCGGTTTCCGAATCGGCCGACGACGATGAGATCGATGATGACGAGCCTGACGACGATGACGATCAGTCTTCTGCCGACCGGCCCGTGAAAAAGCCCGTTTCCGTGATCCGTCCCGCGGCCGAGGACCCCGAACACGTTGAGCTCGACAGTCAGGGGCGTCCCTACCACGCGACCGAGGTTCTCTCCGGCCGCCGCACGCCCGTGCGCGTCAAGCCGCCCGTTGAGGAACCCGCCGATCCGTCAAGGACCGTGGACCTCGAGGCCGAGCGCATTGATGCCGAGCATACGGCGAGGCAGGCCCTTCTCAGGCTTCACGCCCGAACCCAGCCCACGCGTGCCGAACTGGCTTCGATGCTGGTCTCCAGGAAGATCGAGCAGATGGAGCGCGGCAATCCTGCATTCGAGAAGGATCCCTCTCAGGAAGGTGATTCGGATTCCGTTGCCGACCGGAACGAGGACGCCCGCAGCAAGGGTTGGAACTCGCTCTGGGGAAACGGCGTTCGCGATGCCGCGGCCGAGCAGAACGCGTTGGTCGACGTGCGTCGTCCGCCGCGCTATGCGTTTGACGAGGAAGAACGTCCTCAGGTCGAGCGTGACGAAGCCTATGCCCGCCGCATGGATGCCTGGGAAAAGGACGTGATGGCGGAGAGTGAATCCCGCGACCAGCGCGTGTCGTGCCGCGGCCCGAAGCCCGGTCCCCGCGTTCCCGTCCGCACGGGCACGCACGAGACGCTCGGCGGCTTTCCGACCCCGCACCAGACTCGCGCCTGGAAGGCCGAAGGCGGTGAAGAAGAGGAGCGCGAATCGCGTCTTGACATCGTTCGTGAAAGGCTCAACCGCCTTCATGCACGCTGGTCGGGGCTCGAGGGGTGTCTCAGGGCGGCGCTTGCCGTTGCCTGCGTCTCTTCCGTGGCCGCCTTTGCCGCCTGGACGACGGCGAAGTCGGTCGTGCCCGACCTCACGGTCATGCACACGCCCGTATCGGTCACGGCCGTCGTGGCCGACGAGGAGATCAGGAACCTGATGCTGATGACGGCGCTCCTTGACGCCAGGGGAATTCCGACGGGCCGAACGGCTCCTCAAGTCGACAGCGTGTATCTGACGGGCGAACTCAGAAAGATCATCGTCACGGACAACGAAGCCTCGCGCATGTCGCTGCCGCTTGACGACCGTCTCTTCAGGGCCGCCGTGATGGAGGCAGCCGACAGGGCGGGCGCGCCTGTCCTCTCGCGATCTGCGGTGCTGGCCATGCCCGACACCGCTCATTCCACGACGGGGCGCACGCTTGACGTGACTCACCTCGTCATCGAGCGCCTCGGCCTCAAGAACGTGTCGGCCGCTGCCGCACGCGAAGTGGTCTCGGGCCTCATGAGTCCCTCGGGGCTTTCCGCCGCCATGACGGCCGTCCCCAACGCCACGACGACCGCGCCTTCGGCCTCCGCCGAAGCATCCGTCAAAAACCGCTGACAAACAACGCTGAAAACAGCCATTCGATAAAAAGCACAAACATGAATCAAGTGACCCCGCCTTCAGGCGTGAAGGGCTCCGCGCCCGTCTCGCCCGCTCCGAAGAGCAACGTCGCCGTGGAGCCCGGAGAGCAGTTCTACGAGCGTGCGCTCCGGAGGCGCATCCGCTCCTGGCCCGACGTGTCGGCCGCGGGCTTTCTGACGGTCGAACTTTCGCAGTACCTCAAGGGTACGGGCGGTGCGACGGCCGAGGCCGTGATGGCAGCGCTCCTGCGTCTCGGGCACGACGGCCTCGTGGCCAACGGCAGGCGTCTGGCCTCGAGGCTCGACACGCTCACCGTTTCCGAAGCCCGTGACGTGCTCGAAGCGTGCGGCCTTGCGGCAGAACGCCATGCCCGCGCCATGACGAGGGCCTGCGAGAAGGATCCCGAGGGGATTTCCGAACGCGAGGCCCGCGAGCGCGCGCTCTGCCCCGCAGTGACCGCAAGGCTCACGGGCACGTACCAGGCCATTCCCTGGGACGCCCGTCACGACGGCCATCTTGCTTCGCGTGAAGTCTCGCGTGCGGCCGGTCTCGTTCGCTGGGCCCATGCGCTCACGTCCGAGCGTTCTTCGCGCGTGCATCTGGCCGTCGGCCGTTCGCTTCTCTTCGGACGAGGTGCTGCCGACGTCTGGAAGCACCGTCGTCCGCTCGTCTTCATCGACCGCATCAACGCCTACACAGTGAAGCTCGTCACCGACTGCTGGACCGCCGATCCGCAGACTGCCGTCGTCTATGCGGGCAACAGCGTCCCCGCGACGAATCCGTTCGACGCGTGGGAGATTCCGCTCGTCGTCGATACGCGCGGCTTTCTGCGTGCGCTCCTTGCCGTCGACAAGATGCCGTGTCTGATCGAACCCCGCCTCGGCGGCTTTACGGTGACCTGCGCCACGGGCCGCGTCGACCCGAAGGGCTTTCGCGACGGCGAGAAGCTCGCCCCCTGGATGAAGACCCTTGCCGAAATCGGTCTCATCAACGCCTATGACGAGGCCGCAAGGGCGGGCAATGTTCCCGCCTTCACGGGAGCCGAAGCCTGCGTCTGGGCCGAGCGCTTCAAGTCGCTCCTCTCCGTGACGCTTGCGCTCGACAACTCCGCCCGCCGGGGGCTTGAAGTCGACGAAAAGGCACTCGAAGCCGCCGCACGCCAGCGCGAGAATTACGTGGCCGTGAGAAACGAAATGACCTCGATTCTCGAAAAGCTCGCCGACGGCGCACACGAACTCCGTGAGGCCGAGCTTGCCCAAAGGGCCGAACGCCGGGCAAAGCAGCGCGAAGAACGCAAGGCCCAAAGGGCCGCCCGTCTCGCCCGACGTGAGGAGAACGCCTGATGCGCCCGCTTTCCTTTCTTCTTGCGGGCGCGGCGATGTTCGTCGCGGCCCTTACGGTGAATGCCGCCACGGTCTGTCAGGGCAAGATCCTCAATCCCGTCACCGACGTCTGCTGGAGCTGCGTCTTTCCCGTGAAGATCGGCGGCAAGGCCTCGCTCACCACCTCGGTTCTGCCCGACCCCGACACGGGTGCGGGCGGGCCGTTCTGCACCTGTGGCAAAGGCCTCAACCTGAGGGCCGGCGTCACGTTCAGCTTCTGGGAGCCCCTTCGTACGGCGGAGATCGTTCGTCATGCGGGGTGTCTTCCCTCGATGGGCGGCGTGAACATGGGCGACATGGGGCTTCGCATATCAGACCACGTGAAGGTGCATTCGCACGAGCCCGACGGATCGATGAAGCGGCACACGGACTTTCGTCAGGTGCACTGGTATGCGACGCCCTGGCTCTTCATTCTCGAGGCGCTCCTTGACGACGGGTGTCTGGACCAGCAGACGTTCGACCTCGCCTACATGTCCGAACTTGATCCCCTATGGGACGACACGCTCTCGAGCTTCATCCTGAACCCGGACACCGCGCTCTTTGCGAATCCGATCGCCCAGGGCGCGTGCGCCGCCGACTGCACGTCCGCCTCTTCGGGCCTTCCCCAGAACTCCCTCTACTGGTGCTCGGGCTGTCAGGGGAACGTCTTTCCGCTCACGGGCTGGAGCGCTTCGCTCACCTCCCACACGGCCGTCTGGCAGCTGATGACCCACCGCTTTGCGATGAAGCTCTCGCGCGAGGGGCTGCTTCTTGCCGCCCACGGCTCGAAGGGGCTCTGCGAGTCCTTCTACGAGCCCCTGATGCGAAAGGACGTCTGGCGCACCCAGCTCGTCTGGCCCGCGCACTCGGGGAAGAACACCGACGGCTCCTGCTGCAGCCCGCTCGGGCGCACCACCGTCGTCTCGGGCTCGGGAAAGAGCTGGAGTCCCGGCGGCGAGGACGGCGTGGTACTCGTCTGGCGACGCCGCGACTGCTGCTCGATGTCCGCGAAATGGGGCGGATGAGCCCGACAACACCCTGCATTCAAGTCCTTTGCGGGAATTCATAAACCCAAAACCCAAGAAAGACAATGGAGATTCTCATGAAGCACGAATCCAACGACACGCCGCCCTTTGCGCCCGACGCCCCCATCAGCCGGAGCCTTTTCGTGAGGCCCAACCTCATCGAGCGCCTCTGCGCCTCGGCGCTTCGCCTCTGCCTGCTCGTCTGCATTCCGGCCGCCGCATCGGTCTTCCTGATCAGCCTTGCCGACTCGGCCGAAGCCGCCTGCACGTCCGAACCTTCTCAGCACTACGAGGTGACGACGCTCATTGCCGACCATCCCGTGCAGACCTCGTCGGACCCCGACTTCGAGGAGATCCTCAAGGCCAACGCCCGCATTGCCGTGGAGTCGGGTGAATGGTCCCGCCGTGTGAAGCGAAAGGAAGAGACGCTCATTCAATGGATGCGGTCCCCGGTCTTTCCTGAATTCCGTCCGATGGCCGTCCAGACCACGCTCATTCGCAGACCCACGGGTCTTTCGGTTGAGGACATCAGGCGCGCCGAGCTCTTCAACGACGTGAGCCGCCTCCTTCTCTTCTTCGACTCCCGTGCGGGCGGCCAGGTCAACTTCGCGATGAAGATGCTCTCCACCGCCTCCTTCGCCATTCGTCCCGTCGTGGCGGCGGGCAGCGTTGCGTTCGCTCAGGAAAAGCTCGGCACGCGCGTCTGGGCAGACCAGGGCTCGGTCCTCACGCGCCGTCTCGGTCTCAATCACTGGCCCGCCCTCGTGAAACTCACGCCGTCGGAAATCTCCGTCTGGACACCTGCGCTCAATGCCGACGGCATTCCGGATTCCCCCGTCCCCGCCGGCCTTGCTTCGAAGGAGTCCATCGACCTCTCCGCACCCGCCGTTCGCCCCTCCACAACGAAAACCCTCCGTTAACGAGAGAGCCGTCATGAATTTTGTGTCCACGTTCGGCGCTGCCGCCCTGTCCTGCCTTCTGCTCCCCGCCGCCTTCGCTTCGGCCCCCGCAGGCTCCGCTCTCGAATCCTCGTCCGCCGCGATTGCGCCCGAGGTCCGTGAAGTGGAGAAGGCCCCGTCTTCTGAGCTCTCCGCCGCGCCTTCCGCTTCTTCGTCTCCTGAAGTCTCTTCGGACTCCAGGTCCGACAACTCGAACACTTGGCGACCCCGCATCACGATTCTGCTCGACACGGGGATGACGTCCTCGCTCGTCGAGACGGCGGCCGAGGAACTCAAGCTCGTGGGTGACGCTGCGGACGTCGAGGTCCTCGTTCGAGGTCTCCCCGTGACGCGCACCCCGACGGGTTACCGGACCGACTTCGAAGCAACGTCCGAACGTCTTGCGCCGCTCGTTGACGCAGGCTTCGGAGCCGCGATCCATCCTGAACGCTTCGCCTTCCTTCTGGCCCTTGCCGAAGAGGGTCTAGAGGCGGGCGGCAGGCTCGATGCGAGGACCGAAGAGGTTTACGAAGTGATGACCGCCGCGCCCACCGCACCCGCCGTTCTCCTCACGATCGGCCGCAGCGTCTATGCGGTCTCGGGCACGGCCTCCATCGTCTCGGCCCTTTCTCAGTGGCGTCGCACGCTCGCCGACGCCGTCATGGACGAATCGGACCGCACCCGCATCGCCGCCCTTCAAACCGTACTCGACGAAACGCCGCTCGGCCGAATCGCGCCCTGAACACCCAAAACCGCACCCTGGAACCCAATCTCTACACCTCTTTGAGAGCCATGACCCGTACAGTTCCCGTTCGATGTCTCATTTCACTCATGACGTTCGCGCTCGGTCTCTCCATTGCCCTGCCCTCGCACGCCGTGACGGTTGCCGAGGCCGTTGCCGCTGCGCGCAACACTCAGCTTCCCGACATCGACGGGATCATGGCGAACCACGACGGCGTGCTTGATGCCGTGGGCGGCGGGTCGACCGAAGGTCTCGACGACGTCAAGAACCTCTGGGCCGACGGCAAGGGCACGCTCACGGGTTCGGCCGAAGCCACCGTGATCGAGTGTCGCGGCAAGACCGACACGACCTGCCGCGCCATTCAGGTGCTCGACAAGGGCTTCCCGGAGCGTCCCGTCATCGGCGAGGATGTGCTCGCGGGCCGCGACGAGATCGTCAACAATCCGACCGTAACGCCGGACGACAACGACACCTGCAAGGACGTGACCATCGAAGCCGCCCCCGTCGAGGTGACGAAGACCTGTCGAGCGGGCGGCTGGTGGAACGAGAAGGCCTGCCGCATCGGCCCCGTCGAGATCGGCAAGGTCACGGCAAAGTACTTTGCATGCGCCGAAGGCGAAGGCACGTCCTCCGAGCGCTCCTGCCTCACGACCGTCTCAGGAAAGCCCGCATCCTCCGTCTGGACCGAGCGATGCTTCTTCGGCAAGGAATCCTCCGCCGCCTCCGGTACCGTCACCGAAGAGACCTCGGCCGTCGCACGCGCGATCTTCTCGGGCGTGTGCACCTCCACCGACGCCACGACCGAAACGGTCAAGTGCAGTGAAGTCCTCGAGTCGAACCACGACCACGGCTGCGTCCAGGGCGACAAGACCACCGCACGCGTCAACGGTGAATACAGTCTCAGCCACGACCCCTGTTCCGACGGCGACATCCTCATCGGCCAGCACACCTGCGGCAACTCCTCCTATCTGGCCATCCAGGTGAAGGGGTTCAAGTCCACGCGAATCTCGCTCGGCTACACCCTACGAAACATCGCCCACCGTACGAACAGCAGCTGCAAGGCCGACTACGAATGGACGAAGCGTGAATGCTCCGGCCCCACCTGCACGGCCAAGCTCGGAGCCCGCGTCTATTACAACGGCTACATGACGGGCTCCATGAGGCTCACCCTCACCTACGTGAACGAGTCCTACTACATCAAGGAAGAATGGGTCGACCACTGCGCCTCGATCCGCCCCAAGAAGGCTCCGACTGCGGAGGGCTCCTGACATGCGCCGCCTCTTTTCGCTCTTCCCTCTTCTTCTCCCGCTGCCGAACCTCGTTCAGGCGGCTGATCCCGTCTGCACGCTCGAGAACCGCGTCTGCGCCGAGAACAACAATTCCGGGAAGTGCATTCGCTACGAGAACACCTTCACCTGCGTGACGCTCAATCCCGCGGGCTCTCGCTGCACGGTCGACGCCAATCCGACGCTCACTGACTGCACGCTCTCCGCGCCCGTCTGTTCAGCCGAGTCCGGCGGCATTTGCCTCGAGACCACGACCGACTTTGTCTGCAAGTCCGAACCCACGGGCGAAGGCATCCGCATCGACGACACCTCCGTCACAGTCTCCTACTCGAAGGAAACCAAGGGCGAAATCCCTGCCGGCTGCATCATCGGGGCCGAAGTCTGCCTCGACGACGACGCGCGCGACATCGAGGTCGAAAACTGGGAGGGACACTTCGTCTCCGCCAATCCCATCTGCTGGGTGACCGAACACACGATCCTCTGTCCCTCCGTCGACGGCGCGGCCTCCTGCCAGAAGCTCGAACTCGCGGGCTGCCAAAAGCTCACCGACCCCGTCTGCGAAACCGAGGAACACGGCGTGTGCGTGCGCTGGTCCTCAACCTATCGCTGCACGCGTGACGAAGTCATCGGCGACGACATCATCACCGACGACGTCGTGACGACGCCCGGCGACGTGACCGAGGACGACTCGGCCTGCCGGAAGGAGCTCGAGGATGCGGCCGCCCGGGGCGAAAACTGCACCGTCAAGTCCAAGGTCTGCGTGAAGACCGACCCCACGGGCGTCCTCCCTTGTCTCGAATACCGCACGACCATGACCTGCACATCGTCGTCGACCGACACCTGCGGCTCCCTGAAAAACCTTTCGGCTTCGGGCGACTGCATGCTTGCGGCCGAGCCCGAATGTACCCTCACGGACGCCGACGGCAACTGTCGCCGAACCGAGTCGACTTATGTCTGCACGGCGTCCGTCACTTCCGAATCCGTCTCACCCGCCACCTTCCTCAAGGCCATGACGGTCACGAACTGGCGCGTGAGCGACGACTGTCTCCTTGACGACGGCTCCGTCATGACTGCTTCCCTTTCGCTCCTCTCGCGCGCGAGCACCACCGACAATTCGTCGGGTTGCATACTGGTGTCGCGCACCTGCATCGAGGGCGAGGGCCTGCGCTTTGTTGAAGGCCGTCCCGCCTACCGCGCCTGCTGGGCATGGGAGGAGAAGTGGACCTGCAGGGCCGAAGGCAACGAATGTCTCGAGTACGAGAAGGACCCGTCCTGCAAGCTCGTCTCCGAAACCTGCTCCGACGGCAGCACCGACTGTCCCCGACCCTCACGCGTCTACTCGTGCACGCATCCCGGCCTCTCCGCCTCCGTGGGCCAGGTCTGCGACGGTCAGATCTGCGTGGGCGACCAGTGCCAGGACGTGGGCGACACGGCCGACGGCGACTTCATCGACGCAATCCTTCAGCTTGAGATCGGACGGCAGCTCTCCGTCTACGGCGACACCAACGTCAACGAATTCTTCGGCGGCACGGTCTCCACCTGCCGCGACCGCATGGCGGCCGAGACCTGCTGCCGCGCCGACGCTGCCCCCAACACCTCGAACGCCGCCTTCGGCCAGTACCTCCTCTTCGGCGTTGCCGCAGGCGTCGAATTCGTCAAGTGGATCGGCTCGCCCTACGTCTACGACCTCCTCTCCTGGTCGGACAAGACCTCGTGGCTCCTCAACAAGATCTACGGCTCGTCGGGCACGGGTGCCTACTCCCCCACGTTCTCCTTCTGGGGTGCAACCGCCCAGTACTCCGAGTCCGCAGGCTGGACCTTCAACTTCTCTTCCACGGGCTTCGTCTCCGCCATGGCCAGCCAGTTCTGGAACAAGTACCAGAGCTGCCGCGCAACGGACCAGCGCACCGCACTCGCCAAGACCCAGCGACTCTGCCACTACGTGGGCACCACCTGCGAGAAGAAGGTGACGGGGCTCGGCTGCGTCGAAACCGCCGAAAAGCACGTCTGCTTCAACTCCCGCCTTGCCCGCATTCTCAACGAGCAGGGCCGCCCGCAGCTCGGACGCGACTTCGGCAACCCGATCAAGCCCGACGCCCGCGGCTTCACGATCGACGAATTCGCAAAGCTCGACTTCTCGAAGATGGACCTCTCCGAATTCATCGCCGACATCGTCAAGGAAGTTACGGCCCGAGGAAACATTTCCGCCGAGGCCGCAGCCGCACGCGCCAAGGAACGCATCGAGGCCATGGTCAAGGGGGAACTCGCCACTACGGCCAAGCTCCCCGGCGCTTCCGACACCGTCGCCTCCAAAGACCAGCCCACGAAACCCGACGGCACGGGCGGCCCCTCCACCCCGAGCTCGAAGTGAACCTCTCGTCCATTCAAACACCGACCATGAAGATCAACATCATCACCGAAATGATCCTCGCCGCGCTCTGCCCGCTCCTTTTTGCAGGCACCGTTGCTGACGCATTCGCAGGACCTCTTCCGTCCACAGGCGGCCATCCGCTCGATTCATCCCTTTCGAATGCGCAGGGCGAATTCGCGTCTTACGCCCCCGCTCGTCCTCACGATTCACCCGACGTTCGTCATCCGTCCACTTGGTGGGACGAGGACGTCTGGGCAGATCCCGATCGTCCCTTCCTTTATTACGGCGACAACGCGGTGCCCGACATGCGACCGGGCTCTACCGTCGAGCCGCCCGAACCCCAGTCTGTCGTCATGCCCGATGAAAAGCCCTTCGACCCCGAGGACTTCACCGCCTTCAAGACCGTCGAAGGTGTGTGTCTTTCCAGCCCCTGTGCTAAGGTACTCCCATGAGCACGAAAT
>NZ_KQ968563.1:50165-52377 GCF_001578585.1 Sutterella sp. KLE1602 | reverse complement strand
TCGGTTCGTTGAATTCTGATTTTTAAAGAACAGCGCCCCAATGAGCACAGAATTGAGAGTTTATCAGCTCATCAACTCTTTGTCAAATTTATTCGCCGATGACTTGGCGTCGTCAGCGAAGGATTGAAATTAAACACCTTTCCGCAGGCTTTGTCAAGACTCGCCGTAAAAATACCGCAAATACGGTACTTTCTCACCTTCGGAGAGCCTCCGTTTTCGCCTCAGATTCCAACTGCCGCAGGTCTTGAGGAGCATTCACGTTGTAAAAGTCGGATTTGGGGCCGTCCCAGTGCACATGCCCTCTTCCCTGCCGCTCGAACCAGAGTCCGAGCTTTCGGTCTCCGCCCTCAAGGAACGGGCGCACCGTAGGAAGGACCGACACATGGACGAGCGAGATCGTGTTTTGGTCGTATCCCCCCGTCTCGATCGTATAGGCAGGACTCCCGTCAAACGCGCCCGCGAACACCTCGAGGAGCGTCTCCGGCACGAGCGGCACGTCGCACGGCACCGTGAGAATCCACTCGACGCCCTCCGTCCCCTCGGTCCTGAGGCGCTCGTTGAGCGAGTCGAGCGCAGCGAGCGGACCGGGGAATCCCTCGAGCACGTCGGCAAAGACCTTCTGCGCCCCGAGCTTCACGAAGGCGTCCGCGTCCCTGTTGGCCGAAACCCAAACGCGGGACACCTGACCCGCCAGCGTCCTGATGACCCGCCCCGCCATGGGCTCGCCGTTAAAGAGCACCAGTCCCTTGTTGACGCCCCCCATCCGAGTGGCCCGTCCGCCCGCCAGCACAAGGCCGATCGTATTCGCCCTTTCGGGCGCCGCAACAGCCGTTTTCCTCATGGCTAGTCTCCGCCGGCAGCGCTGCTGCCGCTAAAATCCAAGAATGGCCGCATCGGCGGCCGACACATTGAAGGATTTTGACATGTCGAAAGCCATTCGTGCCGACTTTGATGAAGTCACCCGCGCGCTGCGCGAGGCCGTCGCACCTCTTGACGGTGCCTGCGAAGCAGTGCCTCTGCTCGAGGCACAGGGACGCATCCTCTCCGAAAGCGTCGCCGCGCAGTTCAACTTCCCCCATTTCGACAACTCGGCCATGGACGGCTTCGCGCTGCGCACGGCCGACCTGCCTGAGACGGACTCCGTCAAGCTTCCTGTCTGCGGCATCGCAACTGCTGGCCATCCTTTTGAAGAGCCCCTTCCCGAGTGCTCCGCACTGCGCATCATGACGGGCGCCCCCGTGCCCGCCGGTCTCGACGCCGTCATTCCCATTGAAAAGGTCCGCGTGGAGGACGACTTCATCACCTTTGAGCCCGCAGGCCTCAGGCCCGGCACCAACGTGCGCCGACAGGGCGAGATCTTCAGGGCGGGCGAAGTGCTCCTCACCGCGCCGCGCCGCCTCACCCGAGGCGACATCGGCCTCGCCGCCAGTCTCGGCTATGCGAAACTCTCCTGCCGCCCCGTGGTCAGGGCCGCCGTCTTCTCCAGCGGCGACGAGCTCGTCGAGCCTTCCGACGGACGCCCGCTTTCCGACGGGCGCATCTACAACGCCAACGGCGCCTATGTCACGCTTGCCGCCCGCGCACTCGGCATCGACGCCGAATATGCAGGCATCCTCCCCGACGACGACGCCGTGATCGAGGCGCGTTTTCGCGAGGCGGCCGCCACGCACGACCTCGTCATCTGCTCGGGCGGCGTGGGTCCTGGCGACTGCGACTTCACAGCCGCCGTCCTCAACCGCCTGGCCGACCTGCGCCACTACCATGTGGCGCTGCGCCCCGGAAAGCCCTTCTCGTTCGGCTACTTCAAGGAGGCGCACACGCTCATTCTCGGCCTGCCCGGCAATCCCGTCGCCTCCGCCACCAGCGCCGAGAACTTCCTGCGCACGGCTGTCGAGGCCCTGCAGGGCGTTCATGAGAAGCAGCTCGTCCTCACGGCCCGCCTCGAGGGACGCATCAAGAGCCGCGCCGGCAGACGCGACATCGTCCGCGGCGTGCTGAAGACGGCCGAGGACGGCACGCTCCTTTTCACGCCGTGCCCGCAGCAGAGCTCCGCCTCGCTTCTGAGCGTCTCGCAGAGCAACGCCGCAGCCATCGTCCCCGAAGAGGCCGAGCTTCTTCAGGCGGGCGACGCCGTGCGCGTGGTTATCCCGTAGCCGTCACCGTTCCGCCAAAACAAGAATCGGGTAGGAGCCCGTGGATTATTTCCACGGGC
>NZ_KQ968563.1:0-50065 GCF_001578585.1 Sutterella sp. KLE1602 | reverse complement strand
TCGTACCACGCGGTTGCGAGCAGTCATCGGAGTGGCCTCCGTCCTCTCTGCTCTTCTGTTTGCATCCCCCGTTCCCTTTACCTACCTCAGTAGACCGCTCTGTTCTGCAAAGTTCTCATTCAGAGGCGCTCCCGTGTAGATTGGGCCCATGTCTGGCACACCAGAAAAGGCGCCGTCCCACTGGAGACGGCGCCTTTTTCGTCATAGATCATCCCTGCTGCTGTTGCGACGGCTTTTTCGCACGCCGCCAGCGGTCCCGGCCGCTGCGCGAGCGAGAGGAACGGTGCGAACGCCCCCTTTTCTCCTCATCGCCCTGCTTTCTCACTCCCTGCGGAGCGCCGCCCTGCTCGGACTTCTGGGCCTTCCTGCCCTTTTCTTCGAGCGCGGGAGTCTTTCCCCCTTCCTCCTGAGCCGCCTTGAGCTTGGCGAGCACCTTTTCGGACACGGGCAGAATCGCGGGCGTGCACTCACGTCCTTCGGGTACGAGCGAGATGTGCCCGTCCTCGTCTCGGACGATGATCGGGTTCTTGTCCGACATGTAGCGCCACTCGTCGGTCGCTTGCAGCGCGGCTTCCTCTCTCGGATCGAGCTTCGCCTCAACGACGACCTCGCCCTTGAGGTTCACGATGCCGTTGTAGCCGACTGCACGGGTGAGAATCAAGCCCTGCATGCCGTAGGCGCGGTCCTCGTGCTGGTGCCCGTGGAAAAGCCACTTCACGCCCATCGTCTTGGCAAGCCTGTCGAGTGCGCAAAAGCCCTTCTTGTGACACGAGGGGGCCTCGTGCGTCACGAGAATGTCGGCCTTCTGCCTCTGAAGGTTGCCGTAGACGGACGGGAAGATCGTCGAGCGGTGCCTGCGCGGCACGCCGCCCCGCCAGATGTTGCCCTGGCCCACGCGACGCATGAAGGTCGCGGGACTGTAGTAGTTCGGATTGCCGTCAGGCATCCAGATCTGACCACGAAAGACGCCGCCCAGACCGCCGATGCGCATGCCCGCCACGCAGGCGACGCGCCCGTGCAGGTTGTGGCCCGCAAGCTCGCTTCGCCACAGCCTGTCGTAGAACTCGTCCGAATCCGTGTCGTGATTACCCGGAATCCACCAGATGTCCGTATAGGCGAGCGCCTCCTCCAGCACCACGTGCAGCGGCGCCGGCGGCTGAAGGTCGCCGAGAATGACCATGGCATCGGGCGAATAAAGGCGGGCGGCCTCGTTGATCTGATCAAACGTGCCGTGCGGATCGCCGCAGAAAAAGATCTCGGGCAAGTCCCGGACACTCGGGCGGCGATGGCGCCTGCCGCGATGTCTCCTCGCCCTGACCTGCTCTTCCGTCATGATTGAAGTTCCTGTCTACCGTCAATCCGGAAGCGAGCCGCCCTCAAGGCGGCGTCAGCCTCAGTATTGACTCAATGTCTTCAGGAGACATTCACGGACTTCGCGGCGCAGTTCTTCAGGAGCCTCGACGACGACGTGCTCTCGCCAGCGGAAGATGTCGCCGATGAGTTCCGTCGGGTTCGTGTAGGGAACCGTCAGGACCACCTCGTCTCCATGCTCCTCGAGTGTCTGCCTCGGATGCCACGTCTCGCGCTTGAGATAGGGCGACGCCTCGGCGTCGAACCTGAGCACGGCAAGCTTGGGATCGCCGCTCATGAAGAGACCGTAGCTCTGATCGAGGTTGTACTCGATCGTATGAAGCGGCACGCGCTTGGCCGTCGTCCCCAGGACGATGACGCGGCGGATGTTGTCGATGGCGAACGTCCTCAGGGCGTTCGTGGCGTGGCAGAAGGCGTCGACGTACCAGTAGTTTCGGTAATGAACCAGACGCTGGGCCGAGATCTCACGAAAGGACTCCGCCCTGCGGGTGCGGCTGTAATAGGAAATCTGCACGCGCTTGTGCTCGAACAGGGCGCTCCCGATCGTCAGGAAGGTCTCGGGCTCTCCATGAATCACCGACGGGTCGATGACCTTCACCCTGCCGAGAATCTCGCGCGGACTCTTGCCGCCGAGATTGAGCAGGCCCGCCACGCGCGAGCGCAGCGGTTCGAGATCCTGAAGAATGACCGAAGACTTGTCCTTCGAGAGTGCCTTGAGCATGTCGACCATCTTCACGACGACATAGAGCTCCTGAGCGGAAAACCAGAACCTCTGGAACTCGGGGCTCGCGCCGGACTTGCCCGCTGGAAGATCGTAAAGATAGCCGCCGCGGGTTCGTGAATAGACGATCGGCGCCTTCAGCTCCTTGCGCATGTAACGCAGGTCGCGCTTGATCGTGGGAATGCTGACCTTCAGGACATCCTGCAGTTCCTGAAGCGTGACGACGCTCTTGTCGGAAAGCAGTCGGTCAATCAGAACTCTGCGCATGCTGTCCTGCATATGCTGGCCACCCAAAACGGTCCGCCTGAGCAGACCTTGCTGATACTTCTTGAAAAAAACTGTGCCGGGTGAAGCCGTGATTCGCCTCCCCTGCTATGGGATTCATTGTATCAGCTCAACGGACGATCCTCGGTGAGGCTTTCCCGTACCGATAGAGAGGGAAAGCCTCTTTTTGCCCGCCCGTCCGACCGTGCTCAGAAGGCGGACTTGACGACGTCCGTGCCCTCGGGAATCTCGAGCCTGAAGGAGGCGGGATCCATGCGCTCGCGGACGATCTCCCCGAAGACGAGCGTGGTACGCTGGGCGAACGTGTCGACGAGCTCCATGCCCGCAAGCTCGCCCCTTGCGTCGAACTCGATGACGACCGACTCGAACGAGCCGTCGGGGTTCTTCGGACGCGCCTCGAGCACGGTGTCCGAAATCTCCGTCACATTCCAGTCCTCCTCGAAGTCGCGCTCGCCGAAGAGAATAGCGGCGGGCGTGGACGGGAGCGCCCCCTCAAGGGCCTTCTCCGTCACCTGAAAGAGTTCGGGATCATGAATCCAGAGCGTCTTGCCGTCGCTCATGATGCGCTGGACGTACGGCTTTTCATACGTCCATTCGAAGCGGCCCGGACGCATGAAGCGGAAGTACCCCGAGGAAGGCTTCGAGACCTCGCGGCCCGAACGGTCGATCACCGTCTGCCTGAAGGTGCCGCGGGCGCTCGTGGTCGACTTCAGAAAGGCCTTGAGCCTGACGAGCGAGCCGGTGGCCTCCGTCTTCCCTGCGGCAAGGGCCGCGGCGGACACAAGGCAGAGTCCGATGATGAAGGTTCGGCGCGTCAGTTCAGTCATTTAGTTCTCCGGTACAAGAATTTCACGTCGGCCCATGCTGTTGGCCTTGCTCACGATGCGGGCCTCCTCCATGGCTTCGAGAAGATTGGCGGCTCGGTTGTAGCCGACGCCGAGATGGCGCTGCACGAACGAGATCGTCGCGCGGCGCTCGCGAAGCACGAGATCGACCGCCTTGTCGTAAAGCGGATCGGACTCGCCCGACCTGCGGCCGCCGCCCGCACCCGCATCGCCGTCGCCGCCCTCGTCGTCAGGCTCCTCGGTGACGCTGTCGATGTAGTCGGGCTCGCCGAGCTTCTGCAGTTCGGTGACGACGCGAAGCACTTCATCGTCAGCCACGAAGCACCCCTGGATGCGGGTCGACTGCGGCACGCCGGGACGGCGCAGGAGCATGTCGCCCCAGCCGAGCAGGGACTCGGCGCCGGACTCGCCCAGAATCACGCGGCTGTCGATGCCCGAAGCCACCTGGAAGGAGATGCGCGTGGGCACGTTTGCCTTGATGAGGCTTGTCACCACATCGACCGACGGACGCTGGGTCGCGATGATCAGATGAATGCCTGCTGCACGGGCCTTCTGCGTGAGTCTGGTGATCTCGCCCTCGACCTCCTTGCGGTTCGTGAGCATGAGGTCCGCGAGTTCGTCGACGATGCAGACGATGAAGGGCCAGACCTCGAGCGGTTTCTGAACGGGATCCTCGGGAGACTGCAGCGGATCGGGAATCGTCTCGCCGTTTTCCGCGGCCCTGCGGATCTTCTCGTTGTAGTTGTTGAAGTGACGCACACCCATGCGGCTCATCACGGCATAGCGGCGGTCCATCTCGCGGGTGAGCCACTTGAGGGCCGAGGCCGCCTTGTTCATGTCGGTGACGACGGGGCAGAGAAGATGCGGAATGCCGTTGTAGAGCGAGAACTCGAGCATCTTCGGGTCGATCAGCACGAGCCTGAGGTCCGCGGGCGAATTGCGGTAAAGCATCGAGAGAATCATGGCATTGATGCCAACCGACTTGCCCGACCCCGTCGTACCCGCCACAAGCAGATGCGGCATCTTGGCGAGGTCGATCACGAAGGCCTTGCCGCCGATGTCCTTGCCGAGCGCGAGCGTGAGCGGCGCCGTGCTTTCTCGGAAGGCCTTGCTCTCGAGGATCTCCTTGAGGCGGACCGTCTCCCGCACGGGGTTCGGAACTTCAAGACCAATGAAGCTCGTGTTCGGAATGCTCGGCACGACGCGCACGGCCTGAACGCCGAGCGTGCGGCGCAAGTCGTCCCTCACGTTGTCGATCTGCGAACCCTTGACACCGGGACCGGGCTCGAGCCAGTACTGGGTGATCACGGGACCGGGCTGGATGCCTCCGATCGAGGCCTCGATGCCGTAGCTCTTGAGCTTGGAGACGATGAGCCTGCCCGTCATCTGCAGGTCGTCGGCGCTGTTGGCCTCGCGATGAGCGGGCGGCTCGTCGAGAAGCGACATGCTGAGGGGGCAGTCCGCATGCTTGGAAGCCCTCGGGGCGGCCTGCACTGCAGGACCTGCGGAGGCCGGAACGGATGCAGAGAACGCATCCGCCCTGGCGAGCGTCTCGACAAATGCGGCGGGCGGAGTGTCATCATCGACCACGCGCACGATCGGCACGATGCTCGCATCCGTGTCCACGGTCTCGGGCTCATCCTGGGGTGCGAGCACCTCCTCGCGGCGCTTGGTCTTGAGGAGACGGGCCACGGGATCGATGAACCAGCAGCAGATGAAGCGGCCGATGCGCTCCGCGACGTCTCCCCACTGGAAGTCCATCAGAAGCGAAAGGCCGACTGCAATGAGCGAGACGAAAAGCACCGTGGAGAGTCCGACGCCGATGTAGTGGCGGATGCCCCAGGCGAGGCTGTCGCCGAGGATGCCGCCCGGCTCGCCCGGAAGGATCATCTGGAAGCGGCGAAGACGCAGGGCCTCGAGGCAGGTCGAGCCCACGAGCACCGCCAGAAAGCCGACGGCGGCCGTGATCTTGGGAGGATTGATGCGAAGAGGATCCGTCTCGCCCTTCATGCGGCGCCAGGCCGTGCGGATCGCGAAGAAGCCGATCATCGCGCTGCCGAGCACAAACCACCAGGCGGAAAAGCCGAAGGCCGAGAGCATGAGATCGGCCGTCCAGGCGCCGAGCGCGCCGCAGAAGTTCTCGGGCGTGCGACCCGTCGAAACCGAGAAGGACGGATCGTTGAGCGAATAGCTCCCGAGCGTAAGCGCGATCACGATGGCAAAGAAGACCGACAGCAGCCAGCTCCATGCCCAGAGGGTCCTGATCGTGTTCATGAACCATGCGCACAGCAGTCCCTTGAGGTCGCGGCCAGGAACGACCGCCGCCTGAACGACAGGCTCGGTCGCCTGATCCCGGACGTCTTTCTTCGTCTTCTGCTTGCGAGTGCCTTTTTTCGTTTCTCTTGCCATTTTTACGCTTGACGTGTAGGGAGGCCTGTCTGCGCCTCCTCCTGATCCACCTAATTCTAAAAAGTTCGGCCGCCGTCGTCGGTCCCTTTGCCGCCGCGGCAGGCAGCCGGCCATGCATGGAAATCGTTACAGCGTATTGCCCTGCCCGCGAAGGCCGGGACGCCTTAAGACATCACTATTAATTTTAGGTCTAAAATCAAATTCATCTATCATTTTGCATGAGGGCGCCCCGAAGAGTGCGCCCCTCATGCCGCCTGCGCTCCAAAGGCGCAGGTCCACCGGAGATTTTTCCCATGGAAGCCAAACACAGCAAGCTCATCGTCCTCGGGTCCGGCCCCGCCGGCTTCACCGCCGCCATCTACGCCGCTCGCGCCAACCTCAAGCCCATGCTCATCACGGGCATGGACCACGGCGGTCAGCTCATGACGACCTCCGAAGTCGACAACTGGCCCTCCGCCGTCGACGGCATCCAGGGCCCCGAGCTCATGGAACGCCTTCAGAAGCAGGCCGAGCGCTTCGGCACCGAGGTCGCCTTCGACATGATCACCTCCGTCGATCTTTCCAAGCGTCCCTTCACGCTCAAGGGCGACATGGGCGGCGAATACACCTGCGACGCGCTCATCATCGCGACGGGCGCCTCCGCCATGTACCTCGGTCTTGAAAGCGAGGAGCAGTACAAGGGCAAGGGCGTCTCGGGCTGCGCCACGTGCGACGGCTTCTTCTACCGCGGCAAGCCCGTCGCGGTTGTGGGCGGCGGCAATGCAGCCGTCGAGGAGGCCCTCTACCTCTCCAACATCGCCAGCCACGTCACGCTCGTGCACCGCCGCGACACCTTCCGCGCCGAACCCATCATGGTCGACCACCTGATGGAGGCCGTCAGGGAAGGCCGCATCACGCTCGAGCTCGACCGCACAGTCAAGGAAGTGCTCGGCGACGGCAAGGGCGTCACGGGTCTTGAGCTCGCCTCCACGAAGGGCGAAGCCGACAAGACAGTCGACGTTGAAGGCGTCTTCATCGCCATCGGCCACCGTCCGAACACGTCCCTCTTCGAGGGCAAGCTCGAGCTCGACCGCGGCTACATCGTCACGGCCGGCACGCGCAGCCCCGCCGCTACCGCCACCAGCATTCCCGGCGTCTTCGCCGCAGGCGACGTGCAGGACCAGACCTACCGTCAAGCCGTCACCTCCGCCGCCACGGGCTGCATGGCGGCGCTCGACGCCCAACGCTTCCTGGAAAACCAACAGTAACTTCAATCAAGGTAAATCCCTTCGGATTCATCACAAATGCCAGTCATCAACAACTTCGCCGACCTCAAGCAGGTCAGCAAGGCCCTCAAGGAAGAGGCCAAGGCCCGCGAGGAGGCCGAAAAGAAGCGTCGTGCCGAGGAAGCCCGCAGGCATGCCGAAGCGAACCAGTTCGCCGCCGCCATGGCGGAGTTCGGCGTCCGCAAGATGTCCCAGAAGAAGCTTGCCGACACCAAGGCTCCGAAGCCCCGTCCCGTCGCCCTCAATCTCGGTACGGGCGAGGACAAGGAACCCGAGTCGCAGATGTCGGACCTTCTCGACGCCTCCGTCTTTCTTGAAACCGAAGACGGCCGCATGATGCACCGCAAGGGCGTCTCGCCCGACATTCCCCGCAAGCTCTATCGCGGCGAATGGCCGGTCGAGGCGGCGATCGACCTCCACGGCATGCGCGTCGACGAGGCTCGCGAAGCGGTCGCCCGCTTCATCCTCGAGAACCACATGAGCGGGCGCCGCTGCCTGCGCATCGTTCACGGCGTGGGCTACGGCAGCAAGGGCCAGGGCGTTCTGCGCGACATGGTCCGCCGCTGGCTCAAGCAGCGTCCCGAGGTGATGGCCTTCGTCCAGTGTCCGCCCAACGACGGCGACGAAGGCGCCGTGCGGGTGCTCGTCACGCAGCAGAAGCGCGACTGAGGAAGGACTCGGGATCTTCTGGCAATAAAAGCAGAGGGGACAGGCTCATGCCTGTCCCCTCTGCCTTTCAATTTCATCCTGCAGGCCTCGAAGGCGCGCACGCGGGATGCCTGTCAGACGGCGTCCTCGCCCATTTCGCCCGTACGGATGCGGATCGCCTGCTCGACCTCGTAGACGAAGATCTTGCCGTCGCCGATCTTGCCGGTGTAGGCGGCCTTGCGAATGGCCTCGATGGCCTGCTCGAGAATGTCGTCGGCGACGACGGCCTCGATCTTGAGCTTGGGCAGGAAGTCCACGACGTATTCGGCACCGCGGTAGAGCTCGGTGTGACCCTTCTGGCGGCCAAAGCCCTTCACTTCCGTGACGGTAAGGCCGTTCACGCCGACGTCGGCGAGTGCCTCACGAACTTCATCGAGCTTGAACGGCTTGATGATGGCAACAATCAGCTTCATGACACATGCACCGGCACAAGGGCCGGGAATAAAAAGACAGATGCTCGGAAGTCTATCAAATGCAGACCCGCTTGCGAGCGCCCGAACCTTTTTTTTGAAGACAAAAAAGCCGAACTGCCCGAAAACAGTCCGGCTTTCTTCAGCGGATGACCCGATATCAGGCTTCAGCCTTGGCCTGAGCCTCGGCAGCGACCTCGGCTTCAACCTTTTCCTCTTCAGCCTTCGGAGCAGCCGGTTGGCCGACGCGGTATTCGTACATGGACACATCCTTCACGCGGACGCCGAAATGCACGTCGTTGTTGGGGCTGTGCCAGACGTCCTTCTTGGCGCGCCAGGCGTTGATAAAGGCGACGACGTTCCTCGGAACTTCGGGGGAATCCGTCACTTCATTGAGGGTGAACTGCTGGCCGCCAACGAGGTAGACGCGCAGGGAATGCACGAACGGACCCTTGGCGGGCTGCTGAACGGGAGCATCGGCAGACTTGACTTCTTCGGCCATTTATCTCTTCCTTATCAATCTAAAAACTCTTGAACACCATCCTCGGGATGGAATCGTATCCTGCAGTTTAGCAAGTTTGACTCTGTCGTGTCACCGTGAATTTACCAATGTTTCGTCGTAGATCAAGCCTGATGCTCGACGGAAAGGCTCTCGGCCATGCGGGAAGTCAGTTCGGCGGCAAGATACGCATCGTCGGCCTCGACCATGATTCGCAGCAGGGGCTCCGTGCCCGACGGACGGATGAGCACGCGGCCGCGGCCCTCCACCTCGGTGCGGCAGGCCTCGACCGTGCGCGAGAAGTCACGGTCGTTCTGCCAGTCGTAGCCGGCAGGAATGCGCTTGTTGACGAGTACCTGAGGCAGAAGCTGCAGGTCGGCCGTCAGTTCGGCAAGGCTCCTGCCGCTGCGGCGCATGGCGGAGAGCACCTGAAGGGCGCTCACGATGCCGTCGCCCGTCGTCTGACGGTCGAGCGCAAGAATGTGGCCCGACGATTCGCCGCCGAAAAGCCAGCCGTTGCGCTTGAGCTCCTCGAGCACGTAGCGGTCGCCGACCTTGGCGCGCACGAAGGAGACGCCGAGTTCGCCGAAGCGGCGCTCGAGGGCGTAGTTGGTCATCAGCGTGCCGACAACGCCCGCGACTGGGCCCTGCAACATGCGGTCGCGCACGATCACGTAGAGGAGTTCGTCACCGTTGTAGACGTGGCCTTCGGCGTCCGCCATGATCAGGCGGTCCGCGTCGCCGTCGAGGCTCACCGCGACGTCGCAGCCGTGCTCGGCGGCAAGGCGCGAGAGGTTCTCGGTGTGGGTCGCGCCCACACCGTCGTTGATGTTGAGGCCGTCTGGAGTGTTGCCCACGGCGACCACTTCGGCGCCGAGTTCGTGGAAGACGTCGGGCGCAATGTGATAGGCGGCGCCGTTGGCGCAGTCGACGAGAATGCGCAGGCCCTTGAGGTCCGTGCTGAAATCGATCGTCGACTTGCAGAACTCGATGTAGCGGCCGGCCGCATCGTCAAGGCGGCGGGCCTTGCCGAGTTCGGCCGAAGGCACGCAGGTGCAGCCCGCGTCGAGCTCGTCCTCGATGCCGAGCTCGACGGCGTCGGGCAGCTTCGTACCTTCGCCTGAGAAGAACTTGATGCCGTTGTCGTCGTACGAATTGTGGCTCGCGGAGATCACCACGCCCGCGTCGAGGCGAAGGGCGCGGGTGAGATAGGCGACGGCGGGCGTCGGAATCGGACCGCAGAGCACGATGTCCACGCCGGCGCTCGAGAAGCCTGCCTGAAGCGCAGCCTCGAGCATGTAGCCCGAAACGCGCGTGTCCTTGCCGATGAGCACGGTCGCGTGTCCCGTCAGGCTCTGGCGGCGAAGAACGCGGCCTGCGGCCTGACCGAGGCGTAGCACGAAGTCGGGCGTGATCGGCGCCTTGCCGACACGGCCTCGAACACCGTCCGTACCAAAATAACGACGAGTCATGATTGTTCTCCTTAGGTTGTTTCTTACCTGCGTCCGCAGGCCTCCTCGGACGCGCGCCAGACGGCGACGGCGTCGACGGTCTGGCGGCAGTCATGCACGCGGACGACCTGGGCGCCCTGCTCGACGGCGATAAGCGCGCCGGCGATGCTGCCCGCAATGCGGTCCATGGGCGCCTTGTGGCCCGTGGCCGCCCCGATGGACGACTTGCGAGAGAGCCCCATCAGATAGGACTGACCGGATGCAACGAATCTTTCCGTGGAGCCGAGCAGCGCGAAGTTCTGCTCGACGGTCTTGCCGAAGCCGAAGCCCGGATCCCAGCAGATGCGGTCCGCCGAAACGCCGAGCCCCTCGAGGAGGCGCTGCCTTTCCTGAAGGTAGGCCTCGACCTCCGCCACGACATCCTTGTAGTCCGTGGTGGCCGAGCGGTGCATGACGACGAGGCCGCAGTCCGTCGCCGCGGCGGCTTCAAGCGCGCCGGGCATCTCGAAGCCGCGGATGTCGTTGAGGATGTGCGCGCCGAGCGAAGCCACCTCGGTCATGATCTCCGGCTTGGAGGTGTCGACGCTCACGATGAATCCTTCCTTCACGAGTCGCTCGACCACGGGAATGACGCGGCGGCGCTCCTCTTCAAGCGTGACGCCGGTTTCGTTGAAGCCCGGACGCGTGGACTCGCCGCCCACGTCGATGATGTGCGCGCCTTCGTCGCGCATGCGGTGCGCCCAGGCAACGGCGTCCTCAAGGCCGTTGTGGGTGCCGCCGTCGGAAAAGGAGTCCGGCGTCACGTTCAGAATGCCCATGATGAGCGGGTGGAGGCGGTCGATCTCGAAGACCTTGGCGCCACAGCGCCAGACGCTGGCGCGCTCGTGAAGTTCTGTCATCTTGCTTTTATCGCTTTTGTTTTTATCAATTGAAAAAGGCTGCAGGGCCTCTCTTCAGCCCTGCAGCCTATCTTAGCCTGTTCCGAGGTTATTCGGAGCGGCGGTCATCATCGCCCTTCGGGGCACCGGCATTGTCGGAGGAGGAAGCCTCCTTCGCGCCGGCGGCTTCGGGAGCCGCGGGAGCCTCGGCATCTTCGGCCTTGGGCTCTTCTGCGGCGCCTGCCTCGCCCTCGGGCGCGGCGGCCTGCGCCGCTTCAGGCTTCACGGCCTCCTTGGAGGTCTTGGGCGGACGCGGCGCGCGGCCTTCCATGATGTCGTCGATCTGGTCGGCGTCGATCGTCTCCCAGTCGAGAAGCGCCTTGGCCATGACTTCCATCTTGTCGCGGTTTTCCTCGATGAGCCTGCGCGCGATGGCGTACTGCTCGTCGATGATGCGGCGGACTTCGGCGTCGACTTCCTGCATCGTCTTCTCGGAGATGTTGGTCGTCTTCGTCACGGAGCGGCCGAGGAACACCTCGCCCTCGTTTTCAGAGTAGACCATGGGCCCGAGCCTGTCGCTCATGCCGTAGCGCATCACCATGTCGCGGGCCATCTGCGTGGCGCGCTCGAAGTCGTTCGAAGCGCCGGTCGTCATCTGGTTCATGAAGACCTCCTCGGCGATGCGGCCGCCGAAGAGAATCGCGATGCGCGTGAGCAGGTACTGGCGATCGTAGGCGTAGCGGTCTTCCTTCGGAAGCTGCATCGTCAGACCGAGCGCACGACCGCGCGGAACGATCGTGACCTTGTGGACTGGATCGGACTTGGGCATCAGGCGTGCCACGACGGCATGGCCGGACTCGTGGTAGGCCGTGTTGCGGCGCTCGTCCTCGCTCATGACCATGGCGCGGCGTTCGGCGCCCATCATGATCTTGTCCTTGGCGTTTTCAAAGTCGCACATCTTCACGACGCGGCCGTTGCGGCGGGCGGCGAAGAGCGCGGCCTCGTTGACGAGGTTCGCAAGATCGGCGCCCGAGAAGCCCGGCGTACCGCGCGCGATCACCATGCTGTCGACGTCCTTGCCGACGGGGATCTTGCGCATGTGCACGTTGAGGATCTGGTCGCGGCCGCGGATGTCGGGCAGCGGCACCACCACCTGGCGGTCGAAGCGGCCCGGACGCAGCAGAGCGGGGTCGAGAACGTCGGGACGGTTCGTCGCGGCGATCACGATCACGTTGGCGCCGGAGTCGAAGCCGTCCATCTCGACGAGCATCTGGTTGAGGGTCTGCTCGCGTTCGTCATTGCCGCCGCCGAGGCCTGCACCGCGTTGGCGGCCGACCGCATCGATTTCGTCAATGAAGATGATGCAGGGCTCGTTCTTCTTGGCGGTCTCGAACATGTCGCGCACGCGGGCTGCGCCCACGCCGACGAACATTTCAACGAAGTCAGAACCGGAGATCGTGAAGAACGGCACGCCCGCCTCGCCGGCGATCGCCTTGGCGAGGAGCGTCTTGCCGGTGCCCGGAGGTCCGACGAGCAGCAGGCCGCGCGGAATGCGGCCGCCGAGACGCTGGAAGCGCTTGGGTTCGCGAAGGAAGTCCACGATTTCCTGAACGTCTTCCTTGGCCTCGTTGCAGCCCGCGACGTCGCGGAAGCGCACCTTGTTGCTTTCCTCGTCAAGCTTGCGGGCCTTCGACTTGCCGAAGCTGAACGCTCCGCCACCGCCGCCCGCACCGCCCTGCATGCGGCGCATGAAGAAGATCCACACGCCGATGAGAAGGATCATCGGGAACCAGGAGATGAAGATGGTCGTCAGAAGAGACGGCTCCTCCTCGGCCTTGCCGTAGATCTGAACGTTGCTCTTCCTGAGCTCGTCCACCATCCAGATGTCGCCCGGATTGGTGAGCTTGAATTCCTCGCCGGTCTGGGGCGTGACGATGAGCGTACGGCCCTGGATGTCGACGCGACGGACCTTGCCCGCCTTGGCGTCCTCCATGAACTGCGTGTAGCTGATCGTGTCGCGCGGCGGGGCGTAGGCGTCTTCATACTGGCGGAACACCGTGAAGAGCACCAGACCGACCAGCGCCCAGACGGCGATGCGGCTGAAGATTTTGTTGTCCAATGTATGTCTCCTGACGGCGGAGCCGCAGTCGGGCCCTGCGCCGTCATCTTCCTTAGTCTTGTAAGAAGGCCTTCGCCTCGAAAGCCTTTCGGCATCGGCAAAGGCGTAATGGGCATATTTTAGCCGCTCGTTCTGCGCGAATGTCGCCCCCTTACGCGCATTTGCTCGCACCTATTTGTGCGGGGAGCCGAAAAATCGTGACCGATTATTTCGGCCGCAGGGACTACTTGCCGGGCTTGAGCTCGCGGGCGACGAGGTAGACTTCGGCCGACGTGTCGCGAGAGGCGGCGGGCTTGCGCGTGTAAACCTTCTTGAAGGTCTTCTTGAGCGCCTCGACGAACTGCGAGAAGCCCGAACCCTGGAACGACTTTGTCACGAAGACGCCGTTGGGCTTGAGATGCTCGAGACAGAACTCGTGCGCGAGCTCGTTGAGAAGCAGCGAACGGGCGGCGTCCGCAGCGGCGATGCCCGAAAGATTCGGGGCCATGTCACTTAAAACGACGTCGACCTTGTCGCCGTCAAGAATTTCTGCTAATTTGTCCGCGATTTCCTGCTCACGGAAATCTCCCTGCAGGAATGTCACGCCGTCGATCGGATCCATCGGCAGGATATCCATGGCTATGATGCGGCCCTGGACACGGCCGTCCTTGTCCGACAAACGCTCGCGGACGATCTGCGTCCAGCTTCCCGGCGCCGCGCCGAGTTCAACCACGGTCATGCCGCGGCGAAGCAGATGTTCACGATCGTCGAGCTCGGTCAGTTTGTAGACCGAGCGGGCTCGGTATCCTTCGGCCTTGGAACGCTTCACGAACGGATCATTGATGTGACGTTCGATCCAGGCGCGGTTGGAGCGCAGTTTTTTGGTTGCTACAGGCATATTTTCCCCAGCCAACTTTGTTTATCAGCCCCCCGCTTCGAGCGCTTCCCTTTGAAGCGCCGCGGGGACACATCCGTTTATTATGAAAGAAATCATTCTCGCGCGCGATGCGCGTCTGGCCCTTCGTTCCCAGGCCCACCATCTTGACCCGGTCGTCCTTCTCGGCGCCAACGGCCTCACCAACGCCGTTCTTCACGAAATCGACCGCGCCCTCAACGACCACGAGCTCATCAAGGTCCGCGTTCCGTCCGACGACCGCGAGGAACTTGAGTCCATCTACGCCGAAGTCGCCGAAAAGCTCGGCGCCGCCCGCGTCCAGATGATCGGCAAGCTTCTCATCTTCTGGCGTCCCGCCGACGAGAGCGAGCGTCAGGATCCCGATGAAGCCGCCCGCCTCGCCATCCTCTCCATGAAGACGGCCTCCGTTGCCGGCAAGAAGGAGGCTCCGTCGGCCCCTGCCAAGCGCACGCCGCTCAAGGCCGTCGCGAAGCCCGCCAAGAAGGTCGCCTCCAAGAAGCCGGGCGAAAAGAAGAAGGCCACCTCCCCGATTCCCGTCCGCTCCCGTTCCAAGAAGAACCGCGTGACGAAGAAGGGTGCGGGCTCCCGCTCCTGATCTCCCTGACTTAAGGGCACCGAACAAAAGAGCGCAGTCTTGACGGCTGCGCTCTTTTTTTGATTCAGGGCTTCGTGAATCCGGATCAGATGTACTCGACGGATTCGATTTCGTAGGAGACGAGTCCCTTCGGGGCCATGAATTGGACGCTGTCGCCCTCGTACTTGCCGATCAGGGCGCGGGCGATCGGAGAGGAGACTGAAATGCGGTTTTCCTTGATGTCCGCCTCGTCGTCGCCGACGATCTGGTAGGTGACGCTCACGTCGTCATCCTCGTCGTAGAGGCCGACCGTGGCGCCGAAGACGATGCGCTCGCCGGCGTCGACGCTCTTCGGATCGATGATCTGCAGGGCGGGAATCTTGCCTTCGAGCTCGGCGATGCGGCCTTCAATGTGACCCTGCTCTTCACGGGCGGCATCGTACTCCGCGTTTTCGGAAAGGTCGCCCTTTTCACGGGCTTCGGCGATGGCGGCCACCACGTTCGGGCGGGCGACCTTCTTGAGGTAGTCGAGTTCGGCCTTCAGCTTTTCGGCGCCTCGGGTCGTGATGGGAATGCGGGTCGAGACCATGTTGCTAATTCTCGAAAAAGGAAACTCTGAATGAATGGAAACGTCCGACGAGACGAAGCTCGCCGGACGTCATCGAAAATCCGGACGACCGGACCGCGCTGCGGCCCAGTCTGTGCTACGTTAGTTTAGCAAATCCGTCAGGGCAGCGTGCCCGCATGCAGGCCCTGAAGGTCGTAGACCTGCACGGAGCGCATGTGGCGGATGCCCTCGGAGGCGGCAAGACCGCCCGCCATCGTCGTGTAGTACGTGATCTGCTTGGCCAGCGCAAGCTTGCGGATGGCGCGCGCATCGTTGAGCTCGCCCTCGTGCTCAGCCACCGACATGATGACGAGCGTGATGTCGCCCGCCTCCATCATGCCGATCACGTCGCCCGCAGCGTCGCCGATGCGGCCCACGGTGCGGCACGGGATGCCGGCCTGCTGGATGACGTGAGCAGTACCCGCGGTCGCCACGAGCGGGAAGCCCGCCTGGTGGAGCTGGTGGGCGCAGACGACGGCCTTGGGCTTGTCGCACTCGCGCACCGAGATGAACACGGAGCCGCGTTCGGGGAGCCTGGAGCCTGCGGCGAGCTGGCTCTTGAAGAGCGCCTCGCCGAAGTCACGGCCCACGCCCATCACTTCGCCCGTCGAGCGCATTTCCGGCCCGAGGACCGGGTCGACGCCGAGGAACTTGGAGAACGGGAAGACGGCCTCCTTGACGCTCACGTAGCGCGGCGTCACCTCGAGGTTCACGCCCTGTTCGGCGAGCGTCTGGCCCGCCATTACGCGTGCGGCGATGGCGGCGACGGGGTTGCCCGTGGCCTTGGAGACGAACGGCACCGTGCGGGAGGCGCGCGGATTCACTTCAAGGACGTAGATGACGGGGTTTTCGGAGTGCGCGTGTTGGACGGCGAACTGCACGTTCATGAGGCCCACCACGTTGAGCGCCTCGGCCATGAGTTTCGTCTGGCGCTTGATCTCCTCGACCACGACGGCGGGAAGGCTGTAGGGCGGCAGCGAGCAGGCGGAGTCGCCCGAGTGCACGCCGGCCTGTTCGATGTGTTCCATCACGCCGGCGACCTGGACCTCATGACCGTCGGCCACGGCGTCGACGTCCATTTCAACAGCGTCGTCAAGGAAGCGGTCGAGAAGTACGGGGCTTTCGTTGGAGACCGACACGGCCTCCTTCATGTAGCGCTGCAGGGCTTCGGGCGTGTGCACGATGTCCATGGCGCGGCCGCCGAGCACGTAGGACGGACGCACGACGAGCGGATAGCCGATTTCAGCGGCGAGCCTGATGGCGTCCTCCTCGGTCCGGGCCGTGCGGTTGGGCGGCTGGCGAAGGTTGAGCTTCTGAAGCAGGTGCTGGAAGCGCTCGCGATCCTCGGCGCAGTCGATGGCGTCGGGCGTCGTGCCGATGATGGGCACGCCTGCGGCCTCGAGGGCGCGGCAAAGCTTGAGCGGCGTCTGGCCGCCATACTGGACGATGACGCCTGCGGGCTTCTCGACTTCGCAGATGGCGAGCACGTCTTCGAGCGTCACGGGCTCGAAGTAGAGGCGGTCGGACGTATCAAAGTCGGTCGACACCGTTTCCGGATTGCAGTTGACCATGATCGTCTCCCAGCCGTCGGCACGCAGGGCCTTCGAGGCGTGGACGCAGCAGTAGTCGAACTCGATGCCCTGGCCAATGCGGTTCGGACCGCCGCCGAGCACCATGACCTTCCTGCGGTCGGTGGGTTCGGCCTCGCACTCCTCCTCGTAGGTGGAGTAGAGGTAGGCGGTGTTGGTCGCGAATTCGGCGGCGCAGGTGTCGACGCGCTTGTAGACGGGACGGATGCCCATCGCCAGGCGGGCGGCGCGGACCTCGGCCTCCTTCGCGCCTGTCAGCTGGGCAAGGCGGCCGTCGGAGAAGCCCTTGCGCTTGAGGAAGAGCATGTCGGACTTCGTGAACGCGGAGAGCGGATTGCCGCGGAGCTTGTCCTCGGTCTCGACGATCTCGCGGACCTGATTGAGGAACCACGGATCGATGGCGGAGAGTTCGTGGAGCTCTTCGTCCGTCATGCCGGCGCGGATGCCATCGGCAAGGAAGAAGATGCGTTCGGGGCCGGGCACGGCGATTTCGTGGCGAAGCTGCTCGATGCCGACGCCCGTTTCGTTGAGGCCGTTGTGGCCGGTCTCCAGACCGCGCAGGGCCTTCTGCAGGGATTCCTGGAAGGTGCGGCCGATGGCCATCACCTCGCCCACGGACTTCATCTGCGTCGTGAGGCGGTCGTTGGCGGCAGGGAACTTCTCGAACGCGAAGCGCGGCACCTTCGTGACGACGTAGTCGATCGTCGGCTCGAAGGAGGCGGGCGTGAGGCCGCCGGTGATTTCGTTGCGCAGCTCGTCGAGCGTGTAACCCACGGCGAGCTTGGCGGCGATGCGGGCGATCGGGAAGCCCGTGGCCTTGGAGGCGAGTGCGGAGGAGCGGGAGACGCGCGGATTCATCTCGATGACGATCATGCGGCCCGTCTCGGGATTGACGGCGAACTGGACGTTGGAGCCGCCCGTGTCGACGCCGATCTCGCGCAGAATGGCGATCGAGGCGTCGCGCATGCGCTGGTACTCGCGGTCGGTGAGCGTCTGGGCGGGCGCAACCGTGATGGAGTCGCCCGTATGCACGCCCATCGGGTCGAAGTTCTCGATGGAGCAGACGATGATGCAGTTGTCCGCAGTGTCGCGGACGACTTCCATTTCGTACTCCTTCCAACCGAGGAGCGACTCCTCGATGAGGAGCTCGTGCGTGGGAGAGAGCTCGAGGCCGCGTTCGCAGATCTCGATGAAGCTCTCCATGTCGTGGGCGATGCCGCCGCCGGAGCCGCCGAGCGTGAAAGACGGACGGATCACGGTCGGGAAGCCGAACTTCGCCTGAAGCTCCTTGGCCTCGCGAAGGGAATAGGCGACGCCTGAGCGTGCGGACTCAAGTCCGATGCGGTCCATGGCTTCCTTGAAGCGCTCGCGGTCCTCGGCCTTGTCGATGGCATCGGGCTTGGCGCCGATGAGCTCGATGTCGTACTTGTCGAGCACGCCGTGACGCGCGAGGTCCATCGCGCAGTTGAGGGCTGTCTGGCCGCCCATCGTCGGCAGGATCGCATCGGGACGTTCCTTGGCGATGATTCGTTCGACGACCTCCCAGGTGATCGGCTCGATGTAGGTGACGTCCGCGGTCTGCGGGTCGGTCATGATCGTGGCCGGATTGGAGTTCACAAGGATGACTCGGTAGCCTTCCTCGCGAAGGGCCTTGCAGGCCTGTGCGCCGGAGTAGTCGAATTCGCAGGCCTGACCGATGATGATCGGGCCCGCACCGATGATGAGAACGGACTTGATGTCTGTACGCTTGGGCATGTTTTACTCGTAGTTTTGCTTGTCGAGCCGCCTTTCAATGAGCTCGATGAGAATATGGATGCACTTGATGTGGAGCTCCTGCACGCGGTCGGCCCAGCGGCCCGCCGGGGTCACGATGGACACGTCGGCAAGCTCGGTGATGGGCGTCTCGTCGCGCCCCGTGAGCGCAACGACCTTGACGCCCTTCCTGCGGGCGACCTCGGCCGCCTTGACGATGTTGCGGCTCGTGCCGGACGTCGTGATGGCAAGAAGCACGTCGCCCTTGCGGCCGTGCGCCTCGACATAACGAGAGAAGACCTCCTCGTAGCCGTAGTCGTTGCCGACGCAGGCCATGTGCGAGGCGTCGGAAATCGCAAGCGCTGCGTAGGGACGACGGTTGCTGCGGTAGCGGCCCGTCATCTCCTCCGCAAAATGCATGGCGTCGCAGAGACTGCCGCCGTTGCCGCAGCTCATCACCTTGCCGTCGCCCTCGACGGCGTCCGCCATGAGGCCTGCCGCCGCCACGACGGCTTCAATCGTCTTCTCGTTGGAGATCAGGGCGTCGA
This sequence comes from Sutterella sp. KLE1602, assembly GCF_001578585.1. Taxonomy (NCBI): domain Bacteria; kingdom Pseudomonadati; phylum Pseudomonadota; class Betaproteobacteria; order Burkholderiales; family Sutterellaceae; genus Sutterella; species Sutterella sp. KLE1602. The sequence goes on along the minus strand of NZ_KQ968563.1, from coordinate 31,139 downwards.
GCGCATCGCGTGCGTCGTTGAGTGCGGCCAGAACGTTTGCTTTTTCCATGTTGGTCCTCTTTGAGTCTGTGCGGAGCTCAGGGGACGGTCAGGCTGCTCTGTGCCTCTCGATCAGTTCGCGGAAGTGGTCGAAAAGCGGGGCGATGTCATGCGGACCGGGACTGGCTTCAGGGTGACCCTGGAAGCAGAAGGCCGGCGCGTCGGTGAGCTCAAAGCCCTGCAGCGAACCGTCGAAGAGCGATTCGTGTGTCGGCACGGCGTTGGCGGGAAGCGTTTTTGCATCCACGGCAAAACCATGGTTCTGGCTCGTAATGTACACGTGTCGCGAGCGCAAATCCACCACGGGATGGTTCGCGCCGTGATGGCCGAACTTCATCTTGAGCGTCTTGGCGCCGACGGCGAGCCCCATGATCTGGTGGCCGAGGCAGATGCCGAAAAGCGGAATCTTCCTCGCGATGATCTCGCGGGCGGCCTCGATGGCATACGTGCAGGGGGCGGGGTCGCCGGGGCCGTTGGAGAGGAAGACGCCGTCGGGGTTCATGGCAAGCACGTCCTCCACGGGCGTCTGCGCGGGCACCACGGTCACGCGCATGCCGCGTTCGACGAGCATGCGAAGAATGTTGGTCTTCACGCCGAAGTCGTAGGCGACGACGTGAACGGGGAGCTCTGCGGGCGTCACAAAGCCGGGCCTGCCGTCCGCGGCCTTCATGCTGAAGGCGCCTTCGGTCCACTCATAGGGAGCCTTGCAGGTGACGACCTTGGCAAGGTCCTGGCCCGCCATGCCCTTCCAGGCGGCAACGGCCTTGCGGCCTGCGTCGATCTCGTCCTCGGTGAGCGCACCGTTGCGGGCGACGACGATCACGCCGGCCTGGGCGCCCTTCGTGCGGAGGATGCGCGTCAGGCGGCGCGTGTCCACGCCTGCAATCGCGGGAACGCCCTGCTCGACGAGGTAGTCGGGCAGGGACTTTTCAGAGCGGAAGTTGGAGTGGACGGCGGGAACGTCCCTGACGACGAGGCCTGCGGCATGAACGGCTGCGCCGCCCTCGCGGTCCTGGGCGTTGACGCCGACGTTGCCGACGTGGGCGCCCGTGAGCGTGACGATCTGGCCCGTATAGGACGGATCCGTGAGGACCTCCTGATAGCCGGTCATCGCCGTATTGAAGACGACTTCGGCAACATTGGAGACGCTCGCACCGAAGCTGCGTCCGAGGAGTACCGTGCCGTCCGAAAGAATGAGTGCGGCTTCGGGGCGCGGGTCTTTGAAGAGAGAGTGCATCTGGATGTCTCGAGGCTCTTATTTTTTTTGCCCTATTGTCTAGCTGAGCCGTTAGCGACAAACGGGCTTGGGAACCCTGTCATTCTATGTAGGCGGGAGAGCCCTTTTCCGCTCCTTGTCTGAGCAGAAAACCCTAGTCGCATTGTCCGAAATCGGACGAAGGAAAAGTAATTCCTTTTCATCCGAAAACGGTTCAACAATGGTCGTTTTTGGCGACAAATGCACTCGGTTTTGCCGCCGTCGGGCGGAGGCCCGAGGGGCCTCGCACGACCTCTCAGGCATCCCTTCTGGCGTAGACCGCGTTGGCGATCGTGCTCAGGTCCGTGTACTCGATTTCGATGCCTGCGGGCAGGCCTCTTGCAAGGCGGGTGACGCGCAGCTGCGGCCACCGCTTCTTGAGGGCGTCGATCAGATAGTAGGCGGTTGCGTCGCCCTCGGGCGTGTAGCTCATGGCGACGACGACCTCGCGCAGCACGCCTTCCTCGACGCCCGCCCCCACGCGTTTGAGCAGGAGCGGCATGCCGATGTCGGCGGGTCCGATGCCGTTGACGGGGCTCAGGCGCCCCGAAAGGACGAAGTAGTAGCCGGGCCAGGCGAGCGACGCATCAAGGGCCATCTGGTCCGCCGTGCTCTCCACGACGCAGAGAAGTCCAGGGTCCCTCTCCTCGTCAAGGCACACGGGGCAGATATCCCCTTCGGTGAAGGTGTTGCAGAGGCGGCAGCGGCCGACGCCTCGGCGCACGCGCTCGACGGCGGCGGCGAGTTCGTCGAGGGACTCATCCCTGTTCTGAAGCAGATGGAAGGCGGCGCGCTGGGCCGACCGGGGGCCGTAGCCCGGAAGTTTTCCGAGGGCCTTGACCAGACTCTCGACGGCTGGGGAAAGACGGATGCTCATGGCTTGGGATTCGCGGGCGAGAAGCTCATCTTGATGTCAGCGGGCCTGCCGAAATAGGGCCAGCTCGTGACCAGCACGTCGCAGCGGGTGTCCGCGTAGTCACCCACGTTGTCGCCATTGATGCCGCCTGCGGCGTTGACAACGACGTGCGGGTGCTTCGCCTTCACCTCGCGCACGAAGGCCGCGAGGACCTCGGGCGTGAAGCGTTCGCACTGGATGATGTGCACGCCCTTGTCGGCCCAGAACATGCCGTCCTCGGGCGTGTCGACCTCGACGCAGACCTTGCGCTCGGGCTCCATCGCCATGAGGCGGCGGACCGCATGGACGGGATTGCGCGTGAGGGTTCTGTGCTGGTCGAAGACTAGGATGGAGTCGGAGATACCCGCGCGGTGGATGATGCCGCCGCCCGCCCTGAGCGCGGCGATCGAGAGGATCTTGCCGCCGGGGAAGTGCTTGCGGGTACCCGCCACTTGGATGCGGCCCCAGCGGTCGCGCGCGATGCTCACCATTTCGTGGGTGCGGCGGGCGATGCCCGTGGAGTACTCCATCACGCACTGGGCGACCTTGTAGGTGGCGTGAAGCTGCTCGGGCGTGCCCCAGGCGCGGAGGATCGGAGAGTGCATGAAGGCGTGGTCCCCGTCTCCGTAGAGCATCTCGGTCCTGAGGCCGACGGTCTTGAAGACGCGCTCGGCGATCTCGATGCCGGCGACGATGCCGGTCTCCTTGGGCCAGGCGGTGACGACGTACTCGCCCTTGAGGCCCATGCCTTCGGTCGTGACGTCATGAAGGGCCCAGTCGCCCTCAAGCAGCTCGTCAATGTAGGACTGTGGAATTCGCAGCATCTTGCAGCTCCTGAAGAAAAAAGCCGCCGATCCTTTCGGCATCGACGGCTGTTGGCTTGTCAGCGTTCGGATCGTGTCAGGCTGATCAGAACGGCAGCTTCATACCCGGAGGAAGCGGAACTTCCTTGCGCATGCGCTCCTCGGAGATTTCGGAGAGACGGGTCTGCGCGCTGTTGAAGGCGAGTTGGATCAGGTCCTGAAGCATTTCGACGTCCTCGGGATCCACGACCGAGGGATCGATCACGACGCTCTTGCACTCGTGCTTGCCGGTGATGACGACCTTGACGGCACCGCCGCCGGACTCACCCGCGACTTCCATCGCAGCGATTTCCTCCTGCACCTTGGCAATCTTGGCCTGCATCTTCTGAGCCTGAGCCATGAGACCGCCCATACCGCCGCCGAATCCACGCATATTGTGTTCCTTTATTCAAAAAATCATTCAAGCCGTCAGTCGGTGTTCGCCTTGACGGTAGTGTCGTCAATCGTACCATGAAACAGCGCCTGCACCTGCTTCACGAAGGGGTCGTTGCGGAACCCTTCGATGAGGGCCCTGCGGGCCTCCTCGCGCTCGCGCTCCTCCTGATCGGCCACGGTGCCGCCCGCCACGTCGCCCACCTCGAACTCCACCATGCAGTGGCTTCCGAAATAGGACGAAAGCGCGCGGGAGAGAAGCTCGCGGCCCGTTTCGGTCGCGAATGCCGCGACGCGAAGACGAAGCCTGACGTGGCTTCGGGTGAGCTCAAGCACCTGCGCCGAAGCGGCGAGGTTGCGCAGCGGTCCCGTCAGTCCTGCTCCTGCAATGATCGACCGCCAGTCGAGAGAAGACTCCGAGCGGTCCGGATCGGGACCGCTCTGGGGAATCTCCGGAGCGTACTCAACTGGCGGAGGGTTCTCCCCAGGGAGGCGTGTCGTCGTCGAGCTGCCCGGCGGCGGGGCCCGCGAGTCCGGGAGGCGGCGCCGAGGGACGCGGCAGGGGAGGCATGCCCGAGCTTCGGCCCACGGTCTGTACTCCAGCCGAGGGCGCAGCGGGAGCAGGAACTGCCGCAGGGGCCTGCGGAGCGGACGCCGGGGCCTGCACGGAGGCGGGCGCCTGAACGGGCGCCCTGCCCGCATCACGGGCGGGCACGCGCGTCACGGCTCTCGCGCCTGCGGGCTTGAAGGCGAGCATGCGCAGCAGAGCCATCGTGAAGCCCGCGTATTCGTCGGGGGCGAGGTTGAGGTCGTTGCGGCCGTGAAGGGCGATCTGGTAGTAGAGCTGGATCTCCTCGGGGGAGAAGGCCTGCGCGAACTCTCGGATCGAGGCGCAGTCGGGATCGTCCTCGCTCACGGCTGCGGGCACACGCTGCACGAGCGCGACGCGGTGCAGCAGGCCCGCGAGGTCGCGGAGCGCCTGCGCAAAGGAAAGGCCCTGCGTCTGCATGGCGTCGGCGACGGCCAGCATGCCCGCGCCGTCACCTGCGGCGAGCGCCCTGAGAATGCCCGTGAGCGTTTCGCCGCCGCTCATGCCGAGCATGCGGCGCACACCTTCCTGCGTCACGCCGTCGCCGCAGTAGGCGATGGCCTGGTCAAGAAGCGAAAGGCCGTCTCGCATGGAGCCGCGGGCGCCCTGGACGAGCACGCGCAGCGCGCCTTCCTCGAACGGAATGCCCTCTTCGGTGAGGATGCGGCTCATGTGGCCCACGACGTCCTGGGGCGTCATGTTGCGCAGATTGAACTGCAAACAGCGCGAGAGCACGGTGATGGGCACCTTCTGCGGGTCCGTCGTCGCGAGGATGAACTTCACGTATTCGGGCGGCTCCTCAAGCGTCTTGAGCATGGCGTTGAAGGCCGTCGAGCTCAGCATGTGGACTTCGTCGATCATGTAAACCTTGAAGCGGCCCTGCGTGGGCGCGTACATCGCGCGCTCAAGGAGCGCGGTCATGTCCTCGACCGAACGGTTGCTCGCCGCGTCCATCTCGATGTAGTCGGGGAAGCGTCCCTCGTCGATCGCGCGGCAGGCGGGGCAGACTCCGCAGGGATGAGCCGTCATGTCGCCGTGGCCGTCCGCCCCCTGGCAGTTGAGGGCCTTGGCGAAGATGCGGGAGATCGTCGTCTTGCCGACGCCGCGGGTTCCCGTGAAGAGATAGGCGTGATGAAGGCGCTTTTCCGTGAGAGCGCGCGTGAGCGCGGTCACGACGTGCTCCTGGCCGACGATCGTGTCGAAGTCATGAGGCCGCCACTTTCTGGCGAGCACCTGATAGCTGCTCATCCTGTGTCCTTAGTGCTGAGTGAATGTGCAAGAACCTTTATTTTAGCGGCTCAACGTCCGGCCGCCCTGAGAAGCGCCTCGCCCGAAAGCCTGCAGATGCGCCAGTCTGGCAGCACCTCGGCGCCGAGTCCCTCGTAGAAGTCGATGGCGGGCTGGTTCCAGTCGAGCACGCTCCAGTCGAAGCGGCCGCAACCCTCGTCGAGCGCCTTCTGCGCAAGGTGCCGGATGATCGCCTTGCCGTAGCCGCGGCGGCGCGCGTCCTCGACGACGAAGAGATCCTCAAGGTAGAGGCCTCGCCTCGTGAGGAAGGTGGAGAAGTTGTAGAAGTAGAGCGCGAAGCCCACGGGGCGCTCGGCGCCCGTCGCCTCGTTCACCTCCCAGGCAAGCACGCAGCCGATGACGGCGCGCGGGCCGAAGAGCTCCTCGCGAAGCTGCTCGGACGTGGCCTTGCAGTGGGATTCGAGTCGCTCGTAGCGGGCGAGCGCATGAATGAGGCCGCATACGACCTCGACGTCCTCTTCTCGGACGGGGCGGATTTCCAAACTCATGAGGGAAAGCAATTCCTGCGATAGAAAAATGCGTCCGCGCCCGCTCGAAGGGGCTTGGGACATGCAGGAACATTCTAGAGGAAGGCGGAGGCGGGGTGACAAAAAAGGCGCGATTCGCCTTGAACCACGCCCGAACGCGTCCGCCACAACGGAGGCGGAGAAAAAATGAAAATGGCGAGCCTTGTCCTCGGCACTGCTACTGACCAGTATGGCTGCTTCGTTCCCGACCTGACCAGGTTCCTGGGGACAGCATGCGAGGGGACCCGCCAAGCCCGATAGTCTACAGAAAGAAGCAGATTTTTGCAAAATATCCTTTTTCCGCCGTCCGAAGCCCCCTGCACGAGCGGCCTCTTGGTGCTACTATAGGTACACTTTCCGGCGCGGATTCCAATCCGCCGCCCTCATCCCTGGCACGGATTCGTTCTGCAGTCCTTCAAGTGCCGCTTTCCCGAACACAACATCTTGCACTCAGTCCTGCGGCATTTATGCCTGCTCCCCCGTGCGGCCCAAGGTCGACGGTCACATGACAGGCCCGCAGTCCGTCAGGACAGTTTCTCACACCGGAGTCATCATGAGCGAAATCATTCACGTCACCGACGAAAACTTCGAAGAAGTCGTCTCCCAGCCCAACGTCACGGTCCTCGTCGACTTCTGGGCTCCGTGGTGCGGTCCCTGCCGCATGCTCGCCCCGCGCCTCGAACAGGCTGCCGAAACCTTTGACGGCCGCGTCGTGATCGCCAAGTACAACTGCGACGAAGCCAGCCGCTTCGCCGGCGAGTACAACGTGCGCGGCATCCCGACCGTGATCGCCTTCAAGAACGGCCAGCACGTCGGTGAACGCACGGGCCTGTGCGATCAGGAAACGCTCAACGCCTTCATCGAAGCTCACCTCTAAGCCGCTTTGCGGCAGGCGGAGCCGCACGCCTCATGCGGCTCCATGCATTTCTCCCAACACGCCCCTCCGACGGGCCGTCTTCTCGGGCCGTCAAAATCCGCTATGCATCTTTCCGACCTCAAGTCCCTTCACATCTCGCAGCTGCTCGACATCGCCTACGCGCTCGAAATCGACAACGCCCAGCGCATGCGCAAGCAGGAGCTCATGTTCGCCATTCTCAAGAAGAAGGCCAAGAGCGGCGAGCAGATCTTCGGTGACGGCACGCTCGAAGTGCTTCCCGACGGCTTCGGCTTCCTTCGCAGCCCTGACACCTCCTATCTTGCGAGCACGGACGACATCTACATCTCGCCCTCCCAGATCCGCCGCTTCAATCTTCACACCGGCGACTCGATCGAAGGCGAGGTCCGCACGCCCAAGGACGGCGAACGCTACTTCGCACTCGTGCGCGTCGACTCCGTCAACGGCCTGCCGCCCGAGAGCATCAAGCACCGCATGCTGTTCGAGAACCTGACGCCGCTCTTCCCGAACGAGCATCTCGTGCTCGAGCGTGACATGCGCGGCGACGAGAACCTCACGGGCCGCATCATCGACATGATCGCCCCGATCGGCAAGGGCCAGCGCGCCCTGATCGTCGCTCCTCCGAAGTCCGGCAAAACGGTCCTGATGCAGCACATCGCCCACGCGATCATCGCCAACCACCCCGACGTCACTCTCTTCGTCCTCCTCATCGACGAACGTCCCGAGGAAGTGACCGAAATGCAGCGCTCCGTCAAGGCCGAGGTCGTCGCCTCCACCTTCGACGAACCCGCCGCCCGTCACGTCCAGGTGGCCGAAATGGTCATCGAGAAGGCCAAGCGCCTTGCCGAAAGCAAGCGCGACGTCGTCATCCTCCTCGACTCCATCACGCGTCTCGCCCGCGCCTACAACACCGTGATTCCGTCTTCGGGCAAGGTGCTCACGGGCGGCGTGGACGCCAACGCCCTGCAGCGCCCGAAGCGCATCTTCGGCGCCGCCCGCAACCTTGAGGAAGGCGGCTCGCTCACGATCATCGGCACCGCCCTCGTCGACACGGGCTCCCGCATGGACGACGTGATCTACGAAGAATTCAAGGGCACGGGCAACAACGAAATCCACCTCGAGCGCCGCATGGCCGAAAAGCGCGTCTACCCGGCCATCAACCTCACCCGCTCGGGCACCCGCCGCGAGGAACTCCTCCTCAAGCCGGACGTCCTGCAGAAGGTCTGGATCCTGCGCAAGTTCCTCTACGACATGGACGAACTCGAGGCAATGGAATTCCTGCTCGACAAGATGAAGGCCACGAAGAACAACGTCGAGTTCTTCGAGCTCATGAAGAAGTAAGTCCCGGAGGGACCGAAAACAAGAAAGGCACCGTCAAGATGGCGGTGCCTTTTCCTTTTCCGACTCAAGCCCGTCGGCCCGCGCCGAAGTTTACGTCAAAATTTAAGTCGACTTATGCAAAACCTTCCGTCAGGGCAGGTTTGCGCGGATGTGGGAGGCGACGACCTCGTCGTCCGTGCAGGTGACCTCGATGTGGTGGAAGCCCGCCTCCTGAAGTCGGCGGACGATGCGCGGATGGAGCGTGACGGCGACGCCGTTCGTCACCCAGTCGCGAACCTCCGAAACGGGGCGGATCGCATGGAAGAGCGCGTCGACGGCGTCCGTGCTCGTGATGTAGATGATCGGAGACGGACCGTGGGCGGCCATGAGGATGTCGCTGCGCTGTTCGGGCGTGAGCTCGAGCGGCACGCGGACGTAGATGCACATCGTGATGACGTCTGAGCCGATGCTCCTTAACTGCTCGGGCAGCCATTCGCGGCCGGTCTGGCCGCGCAGGAAGAGCACGCGCGAAGGAGCCCCCCTGTGCTTGAGGATCTCCCAGAGCGCCTCGCTGCCGGAATCCTCGGCGTCGCCCTCGGGGTAGATGAGCTTCACGTCGTCGCCCCAGGCGGCGCGGATCACCTTTGCGGTGCCCTCGCCCACCGTGGCGAGCGTGATGTGCTCGGGCCATGCCTTCACCCAATGGGCTGCGGCGGCAACCGATGCGGGGCTCGGAAGAATGACCATCTCGACGTCGTCAAGGTTGTCCAGGCGCTCCTGAACAAGATCGCAGTCCTCCTTGCCGGGCAGCTCGATCCTGAACGCCGGCCAGCGCCAGCACTCAATCCCCTCCTTGAGGAGCACGCCGGCGAGGCGGTTGTTCGCTTCGCCGGGTCGCATCAGAATGACGGGCCTTTGTAAAGCCATAAATCCCTCTTGACCTGAATTAACCGAGAACAGCCTTCAGTATAGCGTCTGCGCCCTGACGGCGGAGGTCCTCAACCACGCGCGCCGCAAGCGCTTCAGGCTCCGTCCAGGGACCGCGGGCCTCGCTGCGGATGGCTTCGCCGGTCTTGTGGTTGCCCACGAGGGCGCGCAGGTAAAGCTCCCCGCCCTCGATGATGCCGTAGGCGGCGAGCGGAACCTGGCAGGAGCCGCCGAGCGCGCGGGAGACGGCGCGTTCGGCCGTGCAGCAGGCGCGGGTGTGCGGGTCATTGAGGAAGGCGAGAGCCTCGTGCATGACGGCGTTGTCGGAGCGGATCTCAACGCCGAGGGCGCCCTGGCCCGGAGACGGCAGGCTCACTTCGGCCGGAATGATCGAGCGGATGCGGTCGTGGAGCTCAAGACGCTTGAGGCCGGCGGAGGCCATCACGAGGGCGTCGTATTCGCCGGCGTCGAGCTTGCGCAGGCGCGTGCCGACGTTGCCGCGAACGGGAAGCACTTCAAGGTGCGGATAGTTCATGCGGAGCATGAGCTCGCGGCGAAGGCTGGCAGTGCCCACGCGGGCGCCGGCGGGCATGTCGTCAAGGCTCGCGTACTTCGGGGAGACGAAGGCGTCGCGCGGATCCTCGCGTTCGCTCACGGCGACGAGGTCGAAGCCCTCGGGAAGCTCCATCGGAACGTCCTTGAGGGAGTGCACGGCGAGATCGGCCTCGCCCGCCTCCATGGCGACTTCAAGCTCCTTCACGAAGAGTCCCTTGCCGCCCACCTTGGAGAGCGTGCGGTCGAGGATCTGGTCGCCTCGCGTCGTCATGCCGAGGAGCTCCACGCTCGCGGACGGATAGCGGGCGCGCAGCACGGACTGGATGTGAAGGGCCTGCCACATGGCAAGGGGGCTTTCGCGGGTGGCGATGACGCAGCGTTCGAAATTGGACATGATGATGAATCTGAATGTCTGTGAATGTCCGTCGTCCAGACGTTGGCGGACGGCTCTAATAAAGGGAAAACCGAAAAGCGGCGGGCGCCTTCCGGTCATTTTCCTGATTGTAACAGTCGAACTTTGCTCGACGCTTAACAAGATCCGCCGTTCGTCCCGCACGGGACTCGAAAACCTCTCCCGCACGCTTGCACGCGACGGCGGGACGTGACATAATTTCGTCCTTTCCCAGTTGGCACGTGGACAGGCATGCCTGTCGTAAGACCCGACGAATTCGGGCGGACTCGCAAGGCCGTCAGGGCGACCGACAACCAAAACTAGGAATTACCTTAAAAATGAAGAAAGGCATTCATCCCGAATACCGCGAAGTCGCTTTCGTCGACCTCTCCATCAACCAGACGTTCATCATCCGTTCCGCCGCTCAGACGCGTGAAACGATCGAAATCGACGGCGTGACCTACCCGATGTACAAGCTTGATACGTCCTCCGCCAGCCACCCGTTCTACACGGGCGCTCAGACGCGCATCGTCGAAGCCGGCCGCGTTGAAAAGTTCCGCGCCAAGTTCGCCGCCAAGCAGCAGGCCATGAACGCCGCCGCCGAAGCCGCCAAGGCCGCCAAGTAATATTGCCGGTTCAGGCCCGTGCGGCCCGTCCGCACGTCGCTTCCAGAAAGGGCAGTCTCCGATTCGTCGGACTGCCCTTTTCATTTGCCCCGAAAAAACGGACAATGTCCGCAATGTCTGAAACGTCAACTTAGGAGCCCTCCGTGCTCAGCCAGCGATCCACTCCCGTCAAAATGTCCCAGGAAGCCGCCCGCAAGCTCCCTCGCTGGAGCCTTCTCGCGCTTCTGACCATCTTCGCCTTCAGCGGTTTCTGGGCGACAGGGCTCTGGACGCTTCGCGACGCACTGAGCTTCGGCACGGCCTCCGCCATGCTTGACGGCGGCGCATCCGCCTGGCTCATGCCCATGATGGCCGACTCTCCGATCACGGAGGCGGGTCCGCTCGCGGGCTGGCTCACCGCCGTCATCATCGCCTTCGGCCGCCTCACGGGACTCATGGGCGACATCGCCGCGGTGCGCTTCGCCGCGTGCCTTCTCTTCGCGCTCACCACGGCCGCCCTTTGGTACGGCACCTGGCACCTCGCCCGACGCCCTGAGGCGCAGCCCATCGCCTTCGCCTTCGGCGGCGAAGCGAGTCCTCGCGACTACAGCCGCGTCGTCGCCGACGTCGCCGTACTGCTCTTCGTCGCAACCTTCGGCATCCTCACCCGCCAACACGAGGCGCTTCCCGACACGACGCTCCTCACGATGGCCGCGCTGAGCTTCTACGGCCTCACGCTCGGCATCAGGCGCCCCGTTCCCGGCGCCTTCACCGCAGGTCTCGCAGCAGGTCTGGCCGTCGTCTCCTCGACGCTCTTCGCGAGCTGCTGGCTCCTCGTACTCGCCCTCATCACGATCCAGTGCCTCAAGGCCTTCTCGCACCATCGCCCGAAGCGCCTTCTCATCACGATCGCCGGCGCGCTCGCGGGCTTCCTGCCCTGGCCCCTGCTCGCCTTCGCCGTCGACCCCGCGCAGGCCGCGGTCTGGTTCGGCGAATGGCTGCCCGCCCAGCTCGCGCACTTCTCGCTGGCGGGCTCCGACACCTATCTCTGGTTCGCCCGCAACGCCCTCTGGTACCTCTGCCCCATCTGGCCCTTCGCCATCTGGGGACTCTACGTCTGGCGCCATCAGATCCGCCAGACGCACATCCTGCTGCCTGCGGCCGCGCTCATGGCAGGCATCCCCGCCGTGGTCTTCTCCTCCTTTCAGGCCTACGACACGGTCTTCCTCGCCTTCCTGCCAATGCTCTCCGTCACTGCGGCCTTCGGTCTCGTAACCGTCCGCCGCGGCTACGAGAACGTGCTCGACTGGTTCTCGCTCACGATCTTCACGCTCGGCCTGCTCGTGCTCTGGGCCTACTGGTTCGCCTGGCTCACGAGCTTCGCACCGAAGATGGCCGAGTCCCTGCAGATGCTCGCCCCCGGCAGCGCCCCCGTCTTCGACTCGGGCCTGGTGCTCGCCTGCCTCGTCTCCCTCGTCTGGTTCGTCTTCGTCGGCTGGCGCCTCACGCACCGCCCCGTCGTTGCATGGCGCGGTCCGTGGCTCGCCGCCGCAGGCATCACCGCCTTCTCCGCCTCGCTCGTGGGCCTCTACCACACGGCGCTCGACGTCAACCGCTCCTACGAGCCCGTCGTCAAGGCGGTCGCCCGCAACCTTGAGGCCAAGGGCATGCAGCCCGGCGACGTCGTATGCGGCACGGGCATGAACCACGGCCTGCAGGCGGTCTTCAAACACTACGCAGACCTCGACGTCCTCGTGCGCGCCCGCCCCGACGAGTGCCGCTTCACGATTGACAGGTCCAGAAGCGGCGCCCTCCTGCCCGACAGCTTCCGTCGTCCTCACACCGATGAAGCCTTCACCGTCATCCAAAACCGCTGAACTTAGCCCCTCATGACGACACTGACGCCTCCCAAGACATCGTTCGCAGCGCTCATGCGCCTTGCGGGCCCCATTTTCGTCGCCAACATCGCCATCGTCGGCAGCGGCACGATCGACACGATCATGGCCGGCCAGCTCGGCAAGAACCACCTTGCCGCCATCGCCGTCTCCATCGCCGCCACAATCTCCGTGGTGATGGGCCTTGCAGGCATCCTCCAGAGCCTCTCCCCGATTGCGGGCCACCACTACGGCGCCCGCAACTACAGGGCCGTGGGCGAGGAACTCGAGCAGAACTTCTGGCTCGGCGGCTTCCTCTGCCTCTTCGGCGTTCCGCTCCTCATGTACACGGACCTCTGGATCTCGCTCGGCAAGGTCGAGGGCGAGGTCGCGCGTATGGCCGCCGAATTCCTCTTCTTCACCGCGCTCGCGCTGCCCGCCTGCCTCTTCGCCCGAACCTTCATCTCGGTCAACGCGGCCCTCTCGCGCCCGCGCATCACGATGTGGGTCTCGCTTGCCATGCTCGCCCTCAAGGTGCCTCTCAACGGCATCTTCATGTACGGCTGGCTCGGCTTCCCCGCCATGGGCGGCTCGGGCGCAGGCGTCTCGTTCTGCATCCTCAACTACCTCGCCTTCCTCTGCTACCTCGCCATCTGGAAGCGCGACGCCTTCTACCGCACGATGCACGCCGAACGCATCTTCGGCCCGAGGTGGGCGCTGATGAAAGAGCAGCTCCACGTCGGCATTCCGATCGGCCTAAGCACCTTCTTCGAGGTCTCGAGCTTCACGCTGATGGCAATCTTCGTCGCACGCTTCGGCTCCGAGGCCGTTTCCGCCCACCAAATCGTGGCCAACATCACGAGCCTCTGCTACATGCTGCCCCTCTCGATCGGCATCGCCTCGTCCGTACTCATCTCCCAGTGCCTCGGTGCACGTTGGCCGGCCGTGGCCTACACGGTGCTCACGCGCACGCTCAAAGTCTCGGTGGCGAGCGCGACCTGCATCGTCACCATCCTCTTCTTCGCGCGCCACTGGCTCGTGACGCTCTACTCGTCCGACACGGGCGTGTGCGCGATGGCGGCCTCGCTCCTCATCTTCGGCTGCCTCTACCACGTCTTCGACGCCATGCAGTCCGTGAGCTCGTTCGCCCTTCGAGGCTACCGCGTCACGCGCCTGCCGATGATCATCTACGGCGTCATGCTCTGGGGTGTGGGCCTCGGCGGCGGCTACATGCTCGCCTTCGGCAACCCGATCACGGGCGAGCCGATGGGCGCCTACGGCTTCTGGAGCGCCACGGCCGCAGGCCTCTGGCTCACGGGCATCTCGCTCGCCTGCATGGCCATCTGGGTGGGCCGGCAGTTCGCCCGCGACGACAACCACACGCCCGAGGAGATCGAGGAGGCCGTCAAGGTCTCCAGAGCCTGACGACGGACTTCGGGTACACGGCACTGACAAAGGCGCGGGAGGCGGCTCCCGCGCCTTTTTTCCTGCCCGCAGGCCTTGCGCTATGATTGACGATCAGGTCCCCCCGTCAGGAGTTCGGCATGTCAACCATCCTCTTTCCCAGCCCGATTTTCGGTCCCGTGCACAGCCGCCGTCTAGGCGTTTCGCTCGGCGTCAACCTGCTGCCCGCCGACGGCAAGCTCTGCAGCTTCGACTGCATCTACTGCGAATGCGGCCTCAACGGCCAGCACCGTCCCGAGTTGAGGATGCCCACGCGTGAAGCCGTGCGCGAAGCCCTTCGCGCCAAGCTCGAGAGCATGAAGGCCGAAGGCGTCCTGCCCGACACGATCACCTTCTCGGGCAACGGCGAGCCCACCTCGCACCCCGACTTTGAGGGCATCATCGACGACACGCTCGCGCTTCGCGACGAGTACGCGCCTAAAAGCCAGGTGAGCGTCCTCACCAACGCCACCCACATCGTCAGGAACGGCGTCTTCCGCGCGCTCCTCAGGGTCGACAACGCGCTCCTCAAGCTCGACACCGTCGACGAGGACTACATTCACCTCGTCGACCGCCCCACGAGCCGCTACGACCTGCCGAAGCTCATCGAGCGCATGAAAGCCTTCGAAGGCCGCTGCATCATCCAGACGATGTTCATGAAGGGCGAATGGGAGGGCCGAAGCGTCGACAACACGGGGGACGAGTACGTCGGCCCCTGGCTCGACGCCCTCAGGGAGATCGGCCCCAGACTCGTGACGATCTACACGCTCGACAGGGAGACGCCTGGCAAGAACCTCCTCAAGGCGCCCCGCGAGCGTCTCGACGAGATCGCCGCACGCGTGAACGCGCTCGGCATCCCGACCACCGTGAGCGGCTGAGTCCACAAAGCGCGAACAAAAAAACTCCGCCAGACCAGAAGTCGGCAGAGTTTTTTTTCATTGCTCGAGGAGCCGTCGCGGAGGACGGCCCTCAGAAGCTGCATCAGTAGCGGCGGCTTTCAAGCGCAGCGATGCGGTCCTCAATGGACGGATGGGTCGCGAAGAGCGAGCCGATGCCGCCCGAGATGCCGAAGCCCTTGACGGCGCCCGGAAGCTCGTTCTGGGCCTCCATGCCGCCAAGGCGGCGCAGGGCGTTGATCATGGGCTGGTTGGACTGCATGATCTCGGCGGCGCCGGCGTCGGCGTGGTATTCACGCCAGCGGGAGAAGTAGGCGACGACCATGCCGGCAAGGAAGCCGAGGCAGATGTCGAGAACAAGGCTCGTCACGTAGTAGCCGACACCCGGAGCATCGTCTTCGTTGCGGAGGATCTGACGGTCGACCACCCAGCCGATGATGCGGGAGAAGAACACGACGAAGGTGTTCATCACACCCTGAAGCAGGGTCTGCGTGACCATGTCGCCGTTCTTGACGTGGGAGATCTCGTGGGCGAGCACGGCCTCGACTTCGTCGCGGTTCATGATGTTGAGAAGCCCCGTGGAGACGGCCACCATGGCGCTCGAGGCGGAGGCGCCGGTCGCGAAGGCGTTGGGCTCGCCTTCGTAGATGCCGACTTCAGGCATCGGGATGCCGGCCCTTTCGGCTTCGTGGCGCACGACGCCGACGAGGTAGGCTTCAAGACCGGGCTGGGGATTGTTCGTGTCGATCATCTGCACGCCCATGCTCATCTTGGCCATCTGCTTGCTCATGAGCAGCGAGATGATCGAGCCGCTGAAGCCGACGACCATCGAGAAGATGAAGAGGGCGGAAAGGTTGAGGGACGAGCCCGCCATGGTGCCGAAGTTGACGCCGAACACCATCTGCACGACCGTGAGGATCACGCTGAGCATGATGAAGACGGCGAGGTTGGCGAGCACCAACAGACCAATGCGCTTAAACATACTGTTCCAATTTCCTTTTTTTTCTGCGTGGACAGAATGAGCGATGCATGTTCAGGGAACGGCGGACGTTCCATCGCTCATGCAGCCGCCGTTCATTCATTGCTTAATTGTATGAAGACGCGACGTTCAATATGTTTGGCGTCATCACGACAATTGTAACAAAGGTCTCAAAATCACTTGGAGAAAGGCCTTGATGACCGATTCCCGTGCAGGATGCATGCCTCGCGCACGCACGAGGACTACTTGACGTCCTCGATGCGGCGCGGCGGGAAGCTGTCCCAGGCGCCGCAGCCGAGGCAGTGCCAGGAGAAGGACGAGGCAAGGAAGCCGCAGTTCGAGCACTGGTACTTCGTGAAGCGGCGGCCGTGGCGCTGCAGGAGCGTGGCGAGGAGCTTCGTCTCCTCGTCGTCGGGGCGCTCCTTCTGACGAAGCGTCATCATGGTCGAAAAGGCGGAGAGGCTAGGACGCCTGGCGAGCATCTCGACGACGCTCTCGCCCGCCTTTTCAAGGCCCTCCCAGGCGGCGAGGCGCTTGACGGCCTCCTCCATCACGTCGGCGCCGCCGTTGTCGGCGAGCGCCTTGTGCAGAAGCACGACGGCCTCATCCCTGCGGCCGAGCGCGTCGAGCGCATCGGCGACGCGGCCGACGACGAGCGGCAGGTAGGCGGGCGTGCGCTTCATGACGCCGTTCCAGCAGCGCAGGGCACGTTCGGCGTTGCCGAGCGAGAGCGCGACGGCGCCAGCGGCAATGCCCGCACGCGGAGACTCGGGGCACTTTTCAAGCGCATGACGAACGTGGTCGTCGGCAAGCTCGAAGTCCTTGCGGCGGACGGCCTCCTCGGCGAGCTCGCAGTAGTAGTGGGCGATCTCGGAAGCGAGATTTTCACCCGCCTGCACCTCGAGCTGGCGCGAGACGTCGATGGCGGAGGTCCACTCGTGCTCGATGCAGTAGATCTCAAGGAGCGCGCGCAGCGCGTCCAGATGTTCGGTGGGGTTGCGCAGGAGCCTGCGGTAGGTCTCCTCGGCGCGGTCGAAGAGGCCAGCGGTCATGTAGTCCTCGCCAAGAGCCTGGAGCGCCTTGACGCGGTCCTCCTCGGGGATATCCTCGCGGTTGACAAGGTGGTTGTGGAGCTTGATCGCGCGCTCGAACTCGCCGCGGCGGCGGAAGAGCGTGCCGAGCACGTGGTGGAGCTCGATGAGCTCGGGGTCGAGCCTGACGACTTCGATGAAGGGATCGATGGCCTTGTCGGGACGGTCGCTCATGAGCATGGCCACCCCGCGCGAATACGCCTCGGGGAGCCGCCTGGAATTCCGCTCGCGCTCGCCTGCGTCGAGCCCACGGGCCCACCAGCCTGCGGCGAAGAGCACGGGAATGAGGACCAGATACCAAAGTTCGGATTCCATAAAAGGCCTTTTCTTGTCGTTAGTCAGGATTCGGTGACATTGTGGCACGCGATGCGGGCTCGGGACAAATCCCGCGCTGTCATGACGAAAAAAGGCTGCCGGCATTTTCATGCCGCAGCCTTTTTTGTGTTCCTCTGGGGACCGTCGGACCGGAGCCCTTCGATCCCCGCGGATCAGCTTCGTTCAGAATTACCTCTGTTCGAGCTTGGCCTTGAGGAGAGCGCCGAGGTTGGTCGTGCCGGAGGCAGCCGTGGCATCGGCGTTGAGACGATCGAGAGCGTCACGGGCTTCAGCAGCGTCCTTCGCACGGATGGAGAGCTGGATGGAGCGGTTCTTGCGGTCGATGTTCGTGATGAGAGCTTCGACTTCGTCGCCGGCGGCGAGACGCGTCGTGGCGTCTTCAACGCGGTCGGCGGAGATTTCAGCAGCGCGGAGGTAGCCTTCGACGTCGTTGCCGAGGTCGATGACGGCGCCCTTGGCGTCAACGGACTTCACCGTACCCTTGACGAGCGTGTTCTTGTCGTGGGTGGAAGCGAAGTTGGAGAACGGATCGCCGCCCATCTGCTTGATGCCGAGGGAGATGCGTTCACGTTCCGTGTCGATCGCGAGAACGACGGCTTCGAGTTCGTCGCCCTTCTTGTACTTGCGAACGGCTTCTTCACCGGACTCATTCCAGGAAAGGTCGGAGAGGTGGACGAGACCGTCAATGCCGCCCGGGAGACCGATGAACACACCGAAGTCGGTGATGGACTTGATCTGGCCGGAGACCTTGTCGCCCTTCTTGTGGGACTGGGCAAAGTCTTCCCACGGATTCGGCTTGCACTGCTTCATGCCGAGGGAGATGCGGCGGCGTTCTTCGTCGATGTCGAGAACCATGACTTCGACTTCATCGCCGAGCGTGACGACCTTACGCGGATCAACGTTCTTGTTCGTCCAATCCATTTCGGAGACGTGGACGAGACCTTCGATGCCGGCTTCGACTTCAACGAAGGCACCGTAGTCGGTGATGTTCGTGACCTTGCCGAAGAGGCGGGTGCCCTGCGGGTAGCGGCGGGCGATGCCGACCCACGGGTCTTCGCCGAGCTGCTTGAGGCCGAGGGAGACGCGGTTCTTGTCCTGGTCGAACTTGAGAACCTTGGCTTCGAGTTCCTGACCAACCTGAACGACTTCGCTCGGGTGGCGGACGCGACGCCAGGCGAGGTCCGTGATGTGGAGGAGACCGTCGATGCCACCGAGGTCGACGAAGGCGCCGTAGTCGGTGATGTTCTTGACGATGCCCTTGACGATGGCGCCTTCCTTGAGCGTTTCGAGGAGCTTGGCGCGTTCTTCGCCCATGTTGGCTTCAACGACGGCACGGCGGGAAACCACGACGTTGTTGCGCTTGCGGTCGAGCTTGATAACCTTGAATTCGAAGGTCTTGCCTTCGTACGGCGTCGTGTCCTTGACCGGACGGGTGTCCACGAGGGAGCCCGGGAGGAAGGCGCGGATGCCGTTGGTCATGACGGTGAGACCGCCCTTGACCTTGCCCGTGACCGTACCGGTGACGAGTTCACCGGATTCGAGAGCCTGTTCGAGGTTCATCCAGGCGGCGAGGCGCTTGGCCTTGTCGCGGCTGAGGATCGTGTCGCCGTAGCCGTTTTCGACGGATTCGATGGCGACGGAGATGAAGTCGCCCGGCTGGACGGTCACTTCACCACGGTCATCCTTGAACTCTTCGATGGGCACATAGGCTTCGCTCTTGAGGCCGGCGTTGACGACGACGAAGTTGTAGTCGACGCGGACGACTTCAGCGGTGATGACTTCACCCTGACGCATTTCCTGGTGAGCGAGGCTTTCGGCAAAAAGCTCAGCGAAGGATTCGGGCTTGTTGGTTTCGTTGGTCATTGTTTGAAATAAAGATACACACCCGCAGCAGAAGGCCTTGGGCGGAGTTGATGAAAATGCAAGACGCCCCTTCGGGCGACCTGCGGAAAAAATGAACGCTTATTCTACGACAACTTTTTGGTCTCGTCCCACCACTCGAGGACTTTTTTTACGACTTCCTCGATGCCCATGTAGGACGTGTCGAGAAGGCGTGCGTCCTCGGCGGGCTTCAGAGGCGCCGTGGCCCTCTGGCTGTCGCGACGGTCGCGCTCCTCAAGATCGGCAGTAAGCGCCTCGAGGTCGGCCGTTTCGCCACGTTCGAGCAGCTGGCAGTACCTGCGCTCGGCGCGGACCCTGGCCGTTGCGGTCATGAAGACCTTGAGCGGAGCCTCGGGGAAGACCACCGTGCCCATGTCCCTGCCGTCGGCGACGAGACCGGGCAGGCGGGCGGCGTTCTTCTGCAGCGCAAAGAGCGCGGCTCGAACGCCGGGCACCACGGCCACGCGGCTCGTGGCGGAGCTCACTTCCTCGGCACGGATGGCCGTCGTCACGTCGCGACCGTCGAGAAGGATGCGGCCGCCCTCGAACACGGGGGAGAGCCCTTGGGCCGCCGCCGTGAGCGCCTGCGCGTCGTCAAGGTCGATCCCCTTCGAAAGGGCGTCGAGGGTCGCGATGCGGTAGAGCGCGCCGCTGTCGAGGTAGTGGAAGCCAAGCGCGTCGGCGACTCGGGACGCGATCGTGCCCTTGCCGCTCGCGGCGGGGCCGTCAAGCGTAATAACCGGAATGCAGTCTGTCATGAAATCTCTCGTCTGTTGGCTCGCCCAGCGGATCTCTTCGCGCTGGCGAGGCCATCAGTCTACAACAGGGTAAGATCCGAGAAGGCGCCAGTGCTCGGTCCTCGCCTCCATGGCCGCAAGCGCTTCGCGAACGCCGGGGGTCTCGACCGAGCCCTCGACGTCGATGAAGAAGTTGTAGTCCCAGAAGCCGTTGCGGGCGGGACGGCTCTCGATGCGGACCATCTGCACGCCGTTCTCGGCCATCGGCGTCATCATGTCGTAGAGCGAGCCCGGCACGTTGGGCACCGAGAAGACGATGCTCGTCTTGAAGGCCTTCGGAGTTTCGAGGATCATCTCGGGCTCGCGCGCCATCACGAGGAAGCGCGTGCGGTTGCCCTCGCCGTCCTGAATGCTCTTGGCTGCGGCGCGCAGGCCGTAGATGTCGGCCGCCACGATCGCGGCAATCCCCGCCGCGCCCCGCTCGATCGAGGCCCTGCGGGCCCCTTCGGCATTGGACGAGACGGCGATGCGCTCGGCGTCGGGCATGTGACGCGAGAGCCACCCCCTGCACTGCGCGAGCGCCTGCGCATGCGCGTAGACACGCCTGACGTCCTCGAGACGCTTCTCGAGCGTGAGCAGATTGTGGACGACGGGCACGGACACCTCGCCCACGATGCAGAGGCGGCGCTCGAGCAACAAGTCGAGCGCGTGCGTGACCGTGCCGTTCGTGTTGTTTTCAATCGCAATGACGCCGAAACGCGCCTCACCGCTCTCGACCGCATCGAGAATGGCGTCGAAGTCGGGTTCGGCGATCGCCTTCGCCTCACGTCCGAAGACGGCCCTGACGGCCTGCTCGGAGAAGGTCCCCGCAGGCCCGAGAAAGGCGACGACGCCGTCAGTGACGCTCGACATGGCGCCCCGCGAAGTCGCGCATGAAGGCGGTGAGCCTCTCGACGCCCTCCATGGGCATCACGTTGTAGAGCGACGCGCGCAGGCCGCCCACGGAGCGGTGGCCGGCGAGATTCGTCAGGCCCTGCGCCTCGGCCTCCTTCACGAAGACGGGCAGGAGCGTCTCGTCGGCGAGCGTGAAGACGACGTTCATGCGGCTGCGGGCTTCGGGCGCGATGCGGCTCACGTAGAAGTCGCCCATGCTGTCGATGGTGTCGTAGAGAAGGGCCGAGCGCTCCTTCGCGCGACGGTCCATCTCGGCGACGCCGCCCTGCTCGTCGACCCAGCGGGCCATCAGCATGGCGGTGTAGAACTGAAGCACGGGCGGCGTGTTCTGCAGACTGTTGTTCCTGGCGTAGACGCTCCAGTCGAGCATCTGCGGCACGGTTTCGGCGGCGCAGCCGAGCTGGTCGCGGCGCACGATCACGCAAGCGAGGCCCGCGGTGCCGAAGTTCTTCTGAACGCCGGCCCAGACGGCCGCATAGCGGGTCCAGTCGACGGGACGGCTCATGAAGTTACTCGACATGTCGGAGACGAAGAGAGCGTCGTTGTCGTCAACGGCGGGCAGGCCCTTGAATTCGGTGCCGTCGACCGTTTCGTTGTCGCAGAAGTAGACGTACTCGACGTCGCGCGGAACATGGATCACGTTCGCCGGCAGCTCGCGGTTGTTGCCAGCCCAGAGCGTCGTCTCGCGGGAGACGCGGCGGCACTCCTCGCTCGCCATGCGCGACCAGGTGCCCGTGACGACGTAGCCGCCGCGGCACCCCTGGGTGACGAGGTTGAGCGGCACCATGGCGAACTGCGTCTTGCCGCCGCCCGGGCAGAAGAGGATCTCGAAGTCGTCGGGCACGGCCAGAAGCGACTTCACGCGGCTCTTGAGCTCGAGAAGGATCGCCTCGAAGGGCGGCTTGCGGTGCATCATCTCGAGAATGGAGTAGCCGTGCCCCTCGTAGTCGATGACGGCGTCGGAAACGCTTTTGAGAACGGACTCAGGCAGCATGCTCGGACCGGCGGCGAAGTTGAAGGGACGACCCATGACTATCTCCAGACAAAAAAACGGCGGAACCATGAAAAAACGGATGCGCTGCAAAAAAGCGGCGCATCCGTTTATCTTAGGCGATCTCGTCAGCAATTGCCGACTGCAGAATCCTGCATCAGTTTTGATCCTGATCATCTCCGTCGACATCGACGGCGTTGTCGGAATCGGTCTCGGGAGTCTCGGACTCGTCGTCGGCGGGATCCTCATCAACGAGCAGGTCCTCGTCGGAGACCTCGATGTTGAGCTTCTCGAGTTCGTCGTCGGCGCTCTTGACTGCGACTCGGCGCACCGAGGCGAGCGTGTCGTCGCCGGGGTTGATGAGACGCACGCCCATGGCTGCGCGGTTCACGATGCTGACTTCACTGGCGCTCGTGCGCACGACTTTGCCGCCCGTGGTGAGCATCATGATCTCGTCGTCGGGATCCGTGAGGACGGCGGAGACCATGCGGCCGTTGCGCTCCTTCGTGGAGATGGTGATCACACCTCGGATGCCGCGGCCCTTGCGCTGATACTCGCTAACGAGGGTGCGCTTGCCGTAGCCGTGCTCGGTGGCGGCGAGCACGTACTTCTGCTCGTCGTTCGTGACAATGAGGGAGATGACGGACTGGCCTTCGTCGAGACGCATGCCGATCACCCCGTGGGCCGCACGCCCCATCGGACGGAGGACGCTCTCGGAGAAGCGGGCGCACTTGCCCGCATCGCTGAAGAGCATGATGTCGTCGCCGCCGTCGGAGACGGCCACGCCGACGAGCGTTTCGCCCTCGTCGAGCGTCGTGGCGATGATGCCCTTGAGGCGGGCGTTCCTGAAGGCGGAGAGCGGCGTCTTCTTGATCGTGCCGCGGTTCGTGGCCATCACGATGTAGTGCTCGTTGTCAAAGCCCTGAATCGGCAGCATGAAGGAGATCTGCTCGCCCTCTTCGAGCGGAAGCAGGTTGACGATCGGACGTCCGCGGGTGTTGGACTTGCCCTCGGGCAGCTCGAAGACGTCGATAGGATAGACCCTGCCCGCCGTGGAAAAGCACATGATCACGTCGTGCGAGTTGGCGATGAAGAGCTCGGCGACCTCGTCATCCTTCGTCATCTCCTGAACCTTGCGGCCCTTGCCGCCGCGCGTCTGGGCGTCGTAGTCGGCGAGGTCCTGGCTCTTGATGTAGCCGCCGCGCGAGAGCGTGACGACCATGTCGCGGCGCGGGATCAGGTCGCGCTTGTTGAAGTTCGGATCGCCCATGAGGTCGATCGTCGAGCGGCGCTCGTCGCCGTACTCCTCGCGGATGTTCTCGAGCTCCTCGCCGATGATCGCGTTGACGCGTTCGGGACGGGCGAGAATGTCGAGGCAGTCGGCGATGTTGGCCATCATGGCGGCGTAGTCGGCGCGGACCTTGTCCTGCTCGAGGCCGGTCAGGCGACGCAGGCTCATCGCAAGGATGTTGTCGATCTGAACCCTGGTGAGGTAGTAGAGACCGTCCTGCTGGATGCCGCGGACGGGGTCCATGTCCTCGGGATAGTAGCGGTGCATGTCCTCAACGCTGCGGCTGGCAAGCTCTTGGGCCATGGCCGTGGGCCAGCCGCGGCCGTAGAGCTCGTCGGCGGCGTCGGCCGGCGTTTTGGCGTTGCGGATGATGCGGATGAACTCGTCAAGGTTCGAGAGCGCAACCGTCTGGCCTTCTAGCAGATGGCCCTGGGCGCGGTACTTGCCGAGGCGGAAGACCGTGCGGCGCGTCACAACTTCGCGGCGGTGCGACAGGAAGTGCACGATCATCTGCTGCAGGTTGAGCAGCGTCGGCTGGCCGTCCACGAGGGCGACCATGTTCATGCCGAAGCTCTCCTGCATCTGCGTCATCTTGAAGAGGTTGTTGAGCACGACCTCGGGCATGGCGCCCTGCTTGAGGTCGATGCAGATGCGGATCTCCTTCGAGGACTCGTCGCGCATTTCGGCGATGCCCTCGATCTTCTTCTCGCGCATGAGCTCGTGCATCTTCTCGTACATGACGCGCTTGTTGACCATGTACGGAATCTCGTCGACGATGATGCGGACGCGGTCGCGGCCGAATTCCTCAAGATGCGTGCGGGCGCGCATGACCACGCGGCCGCGGCCCGTGCGGTAGCCCTGATGGACGTCGGAGATGCCGAAGATGATGCCACCTGTCGGGAAATCGGGAGCGGGCATCAGGCGAATGAGGTCCTCGATCGAGCACTCGGGATTGCGGAGCTGGTGCAGGCAGGCGTCGATCGTCTCGCCGAGATTGTGCGGCGGGATGTTCGTGGCCATGCCCACGGCGATGCCGGAGGAGCCGTTGATGAGAAGCTGAGGCAGACGGGTCGGCAGGACGACGGGCTCCCTTTCGGAGTTGTCGAAGTTCGGAACGAAGTCGACCGTGTCCTCGTTGATGTCGGCGAGCATTTCACCGGCGATCTTCTCAAGGCGCACTTCCGTGTAACGCATGGCGGCGGGGCTGTCGCCGTCGATCGAGCCGAAGTTGCCCTGACCGAAGATGAGCGGATAGCGCAGCGAGAAGGGCTGGGCCATGCGCACGATCGTCATGTAGGCGGCGGAGTCGCCGTGCGGGTGGTACTTGCCGAGCACTTCACCCACAACGCGCGCGGCCTTCTTGGTCGGGTTGTTGTGGGTGTTTTTGATCTCGTTCATGGCATGAAGAACGCGGCGGTGCACCGGCTTCAAGCCGTCGCGCACATCGGGAAGCGCGCGGCCCACGATCACGCTCATGGCGTAGTCGAGATAAGAGCGCTTCATTTCCGATTCAAGCGAAATCGGAAGGAGCTCGTGCGCGACGCTCAGGGCGGATCCCTGAAGCGGGGCGTCGTCTTCCGCATCCTCGGCGGCTTCCGGGCCCTGCACCTGCGGCTCTTCCTTATTGTCTTTTTCGTCCATGCCGTTTATTCCTCTGGGTAAGGCCGGCGCCCCGTCCCTGATCCCGGACGAAGCCTTCCGGCTCTTCTTTCCTTAAGTCTGTCTGACTGATGCGCGCAGGGTCCGGAGACCCGCCGCGACGACCGCTTCGCTGCCCGCCCTCTCGTGCGTGACCGCGTCGGTCCAAACAATCTATTTTACCAGTTATTCGCCGATTCAAACCCGAATACAATTGGCTGAAGTCCCGCACGGCGACAGGTTCCCGACACCGTCCGAAACCCTGTCGGCCCGCGCCGTTTTCGAGTCAAAAATCATGAGGTTGCGCATGACCGCCGACACGCTCGTCGAGGCCCGCTGGGTCATTCCCGTCATTCCCCGAAACACCGTTCTGGAGAATCACACCGTCGTCTTCTCGGGCGGCCGCATCGCAGACATTCTTCCGACCGAGGCCGCCAGAGTCCGCTACGCGGGTCTCGAGGCGAAGACGATGCGCCTGCCCGCAGGCGTCGTCATGCCCGGCCTCATCAACCTTCACACGCACGCGGCCATGAACCTGCTTCGCGGCAGGGGCGCCGACCTTCCCCTCATGGACTGGCTCACCAAGGAGATCTGGCCCGCCGAGGGACGCCTCATGAGTGCGGAATTCGTGCACGACGGCAGCCTGATCGCGGGCGTCGAAATGATCCGCTCGGGCGTCACCTGCTGTTCGGACCTCTACTTCTTCCCCGAAGCCGCCGCTGAAGGCCTTCGCGAGGCGGGGCTGCGCTGCGCGACCGCAGGCATCGTCATCGGCTTCCCGTCCGCCTGGGCCGCGAACGACGACGAGTACATCAGCAAGTGCGAGGCGCTCATCGAGCGTTACAGCGGCGACCCGTTCGTGCGCGTGACCGTCGGGCCGCACGCGCCCTATACGGTGAGCGACGCCTCCCTTGCGCGATGCGCCGCCCTGAGCGAGCGCCACGACCTGCCCGTGCACATCCACGTCAATGAAACCGCAGGCGAGGTGGAGACCTCCCTCAAGGACCACGGCGAGCGCCCCGTCGCCCGCCTTGCCCGCCTCGGACTTCTCAACGAGCGCCTCATCTCCGTGCACAGCGTGCACACGAGCAACGAGGACATCCGCATGCTCGCCGAGGCACGCGCATCCGTCTGCCACTGTCCGTCCTCCAACCTCAAACTCGCCTCGGGCTTCGCGCCCGTCGCGAAGATGATGAAGGCGGGCATCAACCTCGGCATCGGCACCGACGGAGCGGCAAGCAACGACAAGCTCGACATGCTCGGCGAGACCCGCCTCGCGGCCATGCTCGCCAAGGCCGTCGCGGGCGGCACCACCTGCGCGAAGGTCTTCGACATGCTCGAGGCCGCGACGCTCGGCGGCGCGCGCGCCCTTCACTGGGACGATGAAATCGGTTCTCTGGAAATCGGAAAATGCGCCGACATGATCGCGGTCGACCTCTCGGGCATCGAATGCGGTCCCGTCACCGACCCAGCCGCCCAACTTCTTTATTCGGCGGGCCGTGAACACGTGACCCACGTCTGGGTTGCAGGCAGGCTTGCCGCAGGCGAAGGCACGGAGCCGAGAGACGACACTGCTCGCACGCTGCTCGAAAAGTGGGCGCCCCTCATTTGAGTCCCCGCGCGGTCACAGCGGCGACCAGGCGTTTTTTTCCCTCCCCGATAAATCGGCTTTAGGTGTAATACGGGATGTCCAGCGGTGGAAATCGTTGCGGAAATCTGACAGAATGAACCTAGATATTTAGCCATTTGACCCCGCAGGACAGCACTGACCTTCGCACGCTTGACGTGTTCGGTGTATCCTGTCCGAGTTAACGGGCAAGACATCTGGGTGATCTGTTTGTAGCCGGCAGTCCTGTTGGTGACAAATCGTCCATCCCGTTTAAGCTTCCTGAACTTTTTGAGGATAACAACAATGAAGACTTCTCTGAAGATTGGCGGCCTTGTGGCCGCTATGATGCTGGCGGTGTCGGGCGCTTCCTTCGCTGCCGACCAGGTCAGCCCTTATGTCCACTCCGCTGACGGTCAGATCGTCAAGAGCGGCTTTGGTCTCTGCTGGCGCACCAACTTCTGGACGCCCGCTCTCGCCGAAGCCTCCGGTGAAGGTTGC
The DNA here is from genome assembly GCF_001578585.1 of Sutterella sp. KLE1602. NCBI lineage: Bacteria > Pseudomonadati > Pseudomonadota > Betaproteobacteria > Burkholderiales > Sutterellaceae > Sutterella > Sutterella sp. KLE1602. The sequence goes on along the minus strand of NZ_KQ968563.1, from coordinate 4,401 downwards.
CAGTGCGACGCCGATGTTCTCCCTGCCGAAGCCTGCCAGCCGAAGCAGGCCGCCGCTCCGGTTGCTCCCGCTGCCGAAAAGGTGACCTTCTCCGCCGACATGCTCTTCAACTTCGACAAGTCCACCCTCAAGGATGAAGGCAAGGCCGTTCTCGACGACCTCGTCTCCCGTCTCGCCGGCGTGAACGTTGAAGTCATCCTCTCCACCGGCTATGCCGACCGTCTCGGCAAGGACGCCTACAACGAAAAGCTCTCCGCTGCTCGTGCTGAATCCGTCAAGACCTACCTCGTCTCCAAGGGCGTGGACGCCAACCTGATCCAGACCGAAGGCCGCGGTGAGGCCGATCCGGTTGTTGACTGCCCGAACCCCTCCGCCAAGGGCCAGGTCAAGAACTTCCGCGAACTCGTTCAGTGCCTCGCTCCGAACCGCCGCGCCGTGGTTGAAGTCGTCGGTACGCGTCAGTAATTCCTGACTGAAGTTCCGTGAGGGCGCGCTCAAGCGCCCTCGGCAAGCCCTCGAATGCCAGACGTTCGAGGGCTTTCTTTATTCCTCCTCTCAGGACAGCACGACCATGACCATCAGGCTTTTTCTCTTCGACCTTGACGGCACCCTCGTCGACACCGCACCCGACCTTGCGCTCGCCGTCAACATGGTGAGGACCGCCAGGGGCATCGCCCCGCTTCCCGAAGAGGAGCTCCGTCCCTACGCGAGCAGGGGCGCCCCCGGCCTTCTCGGCAAGGCCATGGGCATCGGCAGGGACGATCCCGCCTTCCTCGCCCTCAGGACCGAATTCCTCGACAACTACGCCGCCCACATGACGGACCGCTCCCGTCCCTTCGAGGGCGTCCCCGTCATGCTCGAGGCTCTCCGGGCCGCAGGCATCCGGACGGGCGTCGTCACCAATAAGGTCGAGCACCTTGCACTCAGGCTCACGGACAACCTCGGACTCGACGGACAGCTTGACGTCGTGCTCGGCAGCGACTCCGAAGGCTGCGCGATGAAGCCTGCGCCCGACTCCCTGCTGACGGCCGCCCGACTCACGGGCGTTCACGTCACGGACATCCTCTACGCAGGCGACGACCCGAGAGACGTGGCAGCGGCGCATGCGGCGGGCATGCCCTGCGCGGCCTGCACCTGGGGCTATGCAGTCACGCCGCCCGAAAGCTGGGGTGCGGATCTTGTTGCACATTCGCCCGCCGAACTCGCGACATGGGCCGTGCAGCTCAACGCTCATGCGTTATAATGGTCATCCTTCATACAGGGGGCGCCTTGGCTTCGACGGGGACGCGGACGCTGTATGGGGCATGTCGAGGTGCAGTCACCTCGTAAATCCGCTGCAAACAATTAAACGCCAACAACAAGCGTTTCGCTCTCGCTGCTTAATGCGAGATGCTGCACCGGTTTGTCTCTGGGCCGGGTCGAGCAATCGACAGCAGTATCATTTGACAGAGTCTAGGATGTGCGGGCGTCACCGACGCGCTTCCGAAATCAAGGTGACTGGCTGGATGCCGGCCCGCCGCTCGGCAGGGCATCCGGTGAGATTCAAATCATGCGGCTAAGCATGTAGACCCAACAGAAAAAGGTTTCCGGACGCGGGTTCAACTCCCGCCGCCTCCACCATATTCAGGGCCTGAGATTGTTCTGCACGATCTCAGGCCCTTCTGCTTTCAGGCACCCCGCTCCGCCGTCCCTTCCTGCGCATCACACCCCGCCCTTTCGCTTCCCTACGTCGTGCACGGCGCCCCGCGGAAACAAAATGTCGAAATATCGCAAAACCCGCTGAACTTCCTCGGGCAGAAGCGTTGGCGGTGTTTTCACCCCCATCGTGCCAATCGGAGCCTCTGAACTGGCACCTATAATGTACAGAACAGGGGAACCTAGTCAGGGAGGGCAGGACATGGCCAGCATTTTCAAGATCACGGCAGGCGCGGCCGTCGTCGCCACGGCGCTTTACGCAGCCGCCGGCTATCTCGCGGTGCCCACGCTCGTCAAGTCGACGCTCGCCGACACGCTCGGCAAGCAGCTCGGACGCAGCGTGACCGTCACAAATGTCGCCTTCAATCCGTGGACCTGGGAGTTCACGCTCGAGGGGCTCACGGTTGCAGGCAAGAACAACAACCCTCCGCTTCTCTCGCTCGACCGCTTCTACGTGAATGCGTCGGCCCAGACGCTCGTCGAGCTTGCGCCCGTCATTGACGAAGTGACCGTCGACGGGCTCAACGCCGTCGTCGCACTCGATGACGAGGACATGCGCAGGCTCATGAACGGCCACGGTTCGGCCGAAGGCGGATCGTCGGAAAAGGCCTCCTCGGAAAGCAGCAGCCTTCCCTCCTTCGCGGTCTACAACATCAGCGTCAAAAACTCCTCCCTTCAGGTCCTCGACCGCGCACGCGCCATCGACCAGTCGGTCACCGACTTCAACCTCGAGCTTCCGTTCGTGAGCACGCTCGCCAACTCCAAGAGCAGCCTCGTCACGCCCAAGCTCTCCATGAAGCTCAACGGCACGCCGATCTTCGCCACGGGCTCCACGCAGCCCTTCGGCACCACGCTCTCGGCGCGCCTCAACATGAAGATCTCGAATCTGGACCTCGCCCCCGTCTTCAAGCTCGTGCCCGCGCTCAATACGCCGAGCCTCATGCTTGAAAACGGCCGTCTCTCGACCGAGGTCAACGTCGTCTTCCGCAATGCTACGAGCGGCAAGCCCGGCAAGATGCTCGTCTCGGGCACCGTGAACGTCAACGACCTCACCGCCGTCCAGCAGATCAGCAACCGCGTCCAGCCGCTCGCCTCCTTCAAGAAGGCGAGCCTGCAGCTCACCGAGTTGGACCTTCTCGAACATCAGGCCTCCGTCGGCAGCATCGTCATTCAGGATCCGAAGGTCCACTTCGTCAACACGCCCTCCGGCCTCAACGTCTCCCAGACCGCCCAAGGCTTCTCGTCGGGCGCCGCTGCGGACTCGGGCAAGGATTCCGGCAGCAACTCCGGCTGGCACTGGCGCGTGGACTCCGTGCAGATCCGCAACGGCAACGCCACCTGGAACGACTCGACCGTCAGGCCCGCCGCCAAAATCAACGTCACGGCCCTCAACGCCACGGTCACGGGCCTGACGAACGCAGCGAACGCCAAGCCCGCGAAGGCCGAAGCGGGCGCAAAGGTTTTCGGCGGCATGCTCTCGCTTGCGGCGGACGTCACGCCTGCACCGCTCGTGGTCAACGCCACCCTCAAGGCCAGCGGCCTGCAGGCCGCACAGCTCGCCTCCTACATCAGGAACGCAACGGGCTTCGATGCCTCGGGCGCCGTTAGCCTCAACGTCAAGGCAGCCGTCAAGGGCTCCGCCGTCACGGGCAGCGGCACCGCCTCTCTTACCAACCTTCAGGTGAAACAGGGCAAGTCGACGCTCGTCTCCGCCAGAACCGCCTCCGTCAAGCTCGGCAGCCTTGACACGGCGAAGCAGTCCGTCAACGTCGACAGCATCCTGCTCGACACGGCCGTCGTCAACGCCGTCATGACCTCCGCCGGCCTCAATCTCATGCCCTCCAAGGCAGGCGCAGCCAAGAAGGCGGCCCAGAAGGACGCCGATGCGAAGACCACCGAAAAGGCGGGCAAGCCCTGGCAGTGGAAGGTCGCTTCGGCCGACGTGAAGAACTCCAGATTCAACTTCCGCGACACGAGCGTCAAGCCCAACGCCGCCATCACGGTCTCCGACATCAACGCCTCGGTGAAGAACCTCTCCTCGGCCGAAGGCGCTGCCGCCACCGTGAAGATGTCCGCAGGCACTGCGGGCGGCACCCTTGCGGCAGACGGCACCGTGACGCTCTCGCCCATGACCGCCGACGTCTCGACGACGCTGTCGGGCATCAACATGAAGTCGCTCTCCTCCGTCATGACGGCCTACGCCGGCATCGGCGCGCAGAGCGGCACGCTCGAGAGCAAGGGCAGGTTCGGCCTTGCGTCCGAAAAGGACAAGCAGGTTGCGAGCTGGGCGGGCGACATCAGCATGGCGAAGTTCAACATGCTCAACGCCAAGGGCCGCAGCCTCATGACATGGAACAACGCCGCCCTCACGGGCCTTGCAGTCAAGACGACCGACCCGGTCACGCTTTGCGTCAAGAAGGCCGAAATCGACCAGCCCGGCACCAGGGAGACGAAGGCCATACGCGAGCTTTCTGGCCTCGCCAGCCTGTTGACGGGCAAGGACAAGTACGCCAAGAAGACCGAGAAGTACCTCGGCGGCAGCATCGTCCTCAACGGCGTGCGCTATGAAAACGGCAGGTTCTCCGCCGAAGGCATTGACGGAAACGCCGTCGCCACGGCGCTCCTCACCAAGCTTTCAGGCGCCATGAGCACGAAGCTCCAGTGATCGCCGCCCAATCGGATAGGGGTGAGGACTTTTGATCCTCA
>NZ_KQ968562.1:94149-160157 GCF_001578585.1 Sutterella sp. KLE1602 | reverse complement strand
GGAACTCCTTCCGAGCTGCCATTTGATCTCCTTTTATGGGTGTATATAATTATATCGTATGCACCCATCGCGGTACAAGAAAAAAGCCCCGATTAAACAGGGCTTTTAAGAGAAGTGTCTACTTCGTTTCTGGGCTTTGAGTGATCTTTTGACGACTTGCAGGATAAAAAGCTGAGTATTCGAGTTCCCGACTTGCTAAACCCATGATTTTATTGCCAAAAATAAATCATGGGCTTTTTCATATGTGTTAAAATGCTCTATAACTATTAGATACAAAGCATAAAATGGAAAATTCTCCAAAATCCGGGTTTCCTTGGAACTTCACAACCGTCGTTACCGCCCAAGGTTATTGCTACGTCAAGGCGTACAAAATGAAGTGGGATCCGGTGCTGAAAAAGTCGAAACGGCACCTGCAACGCCATGTGGGACGTTTGCTCGAAGACGATCGGATCAAGATTTCGCCCAAATTTTCAGCCGACTTTCCGGAATACTCCGGGGATGACTGGTTTTGGGGTGCGAACAAAAAACCTGTTCGCGAAGCCGAATATCGACAAGTTTTTCCTGCCACTCCCGGCCTGCACCGGAAGATGAGGATGCCTGCAATCCGCAAGCCACGCTGGATGTTGGTTTGACTTGGGCTGCCATGCAGGTGGCCGAAAACAGCGGCATCCGCTCTCATCTCCACGAAATTTTTGGGAAGGAGTTGGGCGAAGATTTGCTCTACCTGTCCATTTACAAACTCGCCGGTGGCGGAGCAATGATGACGTACGATCTTTGGCGTCAAAAAGTTTGGCTGCCCCGATCCAAACGACTGAGCGGACAGAAAATCTCTGAAATTTTGTCCTCGGTCACTCGTGAACAGGTCACTGGCTATTTCCGTCTGCGACACAATCGTCAGGATGCGATTTGGGAGGAAATCTACAAACAAAATCCTGAATTGCGGGGCCAACCGATTGAATACGCGCTTGACAATACTTCGATCTCCACCTACTCCAACACGCTGAGCGAAGCGCAGTTTGGGCACGCCAAAAGAGATCCGGATCTCAAGCAGATTAATTACACCGTCATTTGCGACCAACGCTCGGGCGACATCGTTTTCTCGCACATGTTCGACGGAGCCGTTAACGACGTCAGTAGCCTGTCCGACATCCTTTTCTCCATGCGTGAGGCCGGATTCGATTTGGACAAAAACATTTTGGTCACCGATCGTGGCTATTCCAGTTTGGAAAACGTTCAAAGAATGATCAATTTGAACATTCGATACCTGCAAGGAGTTCGACATATTGAGGATTCGTTACAGCAACGCTTTGCAAAACATCGAAATTCCCTCTGTAAGAACGCTTTCTACAGTAGCAAGGAAAAGGCATTTGCCTTCACGGTTACCGAGCCATGGACGCAAAACACGGAGGCAGGTCTATTAAAACTCAATACTTACATTCATTTGTACCGTTTGGTCGGTCATGAGGATGCGACGGCTCAATTGATCTCTGAGAATGCCGATGAAATTATTCGACTGAAGGAAGCTCTTCAAAAGCCCTCTTTAACTTTGCGTCCCGAGAACTTTTGTCTATTACACAGGCTAAATTTCTATGCAAACGATTGTTCAGGGTACTTTTGAAGAGCTTCCTGAAAGATGCCAAGCGGTCGGTTCCCAAGGACTTGTGGGCCGCCTATAGCCGTTTCGTCGTGTCTGTTCGAGACAAGAACGGAAAGGAGAGGTGGGTAAGGAACTCATCAAAAATCGACGAGGCAGTGGAGAGTGCAGGTTACTTTGCGCTTCGCAGCAATGTCGTCTCTGATGCTTTTGAAGCTTTGGCCATCTATCGACAGCGCAATATGGTTGAACAAGACTTCAATCAACTTAAAAACTGGCTTGATGGCGATCGCCTGCGCGTTGGAGCTGTTTCCGTACAAGGAAAACTGTTGGTGAGCACCATCGGGACGGCTCTGCGCATGATGATGCTTTGCAGTGCGAAGAAGATGGAAAACCGCAAGGACAAACTGACAATTCCCGGCGGCTCCTTGGATCGCCTGCTGATGGAACTGACGTTGGTGCGCGCCGAGAAAAGAAAAAACGCCAACGCTTGGATCAGGAATACGATTCCTGCCTCACGTCGGCGTTGTTTCGAACTACTGCAGTTGCCGGAACCTCCGAGAAAGTTCATCTTGTAGAGCAGGCAACCCGTAGTTCAGGACCATGGCGCTTCGCATCAATCTCCGCAAAATTCGTCCTGATTACATTCTCAAGCCTCGAGGCAAAAATCTGAAGTTCGTCTACTACGTCCGCCGCGGACTACGGCATTTCGTCCCCTCCTTTTGGCTTCGACGACACAAGGCCGAGTTGCTTGCAACTTTGGATGCACGAACCGACAAAGAACAGATTCTTGACCGCGTCAATTGCTACAACAAGCTGACGGGAATACGAGAACTCTCCGGGCTTACGCATGTCAGCGACGTCACCAACAGCAACGGCACCGACAACTGCGACGCCTTCGAGTTCACACGCTACTTTTCTCCTGATCTTCTTCTGGACAAGCACTTTGGCGACTGGACCACGATCTGTGAAACCCCGAGCATCGTGAAGACGCGCCCTCTGTCCGGAGACAACATCAACAATGTCATCCTCAATCTCGACAAGGTCCGTCACTTTGTATTTCTGAAGGACAAGCGCACTTTTGCCTCCAAATGGGACAAGGCTGTCTTTCGAGGAGCGGCCTATCAACCACATCGCCAACGCTTCATGGAAAAATTTTTCGGCCACCCTCTAGTCGACTGCGGGAATACGGCAGAGAAAAGTGACCTTCCCAAGGAGTGGAGCGCCTCTCTCATCACGCTCTACGACCATCTGAAGTACAAGTTCGTCATTTCACTCGAAGGTACCGACGTCGCCAGCAATTTAAAGTGGGTTATGTCCTCCAACTCGGTTGCCGTGATGCCTCGTCCCAAATATGAAAGTTGGTTCATGGAAGGGCGACTGCAACCGGGAGTCCACTACATTGAAATCAAGGACGATTACTCCGATCTGGAAGACAAGATTCAGTACTACAGTACACATGTTGAAGAAGCAGAAGCCATCATCCGCAATGCCCATACGTTTGTAGAACAATTCCGTGACAAGGAACGGGAAGAGCTGATTTCCATTCTGGTGTTGGAGAAGTACTTCCGCCATACCAAGCAATAAAGAGAAAACCCGGTGTCAATACCGGGTTTTCTCTTTTTGCAAGCATCTTACGGAACGATCCTCAACTCCTTCAAAGCGTTCCAGACCTCGTCCATCGTCAGCGCATTCAAACAATCCGAATGACTGTCACGGCGATTCAAACACCCCATAGCCCCCAGACACTTGCAGTGCTTCTGGAGAAGGATGACATTTCCACGGCGTTGCGGCGTGCCGTCATTGGAATTTTTAAAGGGCTCTGTCTGCCCTTTGGCCCACGGTCCCCAGACATTTGGATTACTGGGACCGAAGAGCGTCACAATGGGAACTCCCGTTGACGACGCCACATGCGTCGTCCCCGTATCCGGGCCAACAAACCCTTGGGAATGTGCGATCAATTCTGCCGTCTGACCAAAGCTCAGCTTGCCTGCAAGAATAACGGCATTAGCCCCTTCCGGAACTATCGCCTTAATCGCCTCCACTTCAGCAACATTCCCGCTGCCTGTCAAAACAACCTTCAAACCTGCATCGTTCAAGCGACGAATAAGCTCGCTCCAATTGTTCGGAGCCCAAGCCTTGTAGGCAAAACGCGGCATCGCGTGCACCACGACGTACGGCATGTCAAAACAAGCCTCAGCGGGCAACTGCGCATGCGGTTGCGGCACATAAGGTGCCTTTGCGGGCTCGGCTCCTGTTGCCGTAAGAAGCGAATCAAACTGAAGGATCTTCGGTCCCGGAACTTCCTGCACATGCTTCGTAAGAAGCATCTTTTTCCACCAGTTGCGCTTGGTGAACCCAGGCGTAAAACCGATGCGCTCCCGGGCCATGAAAAAGCCGTAAAGCCCCGGTCTGGTACTGGTTTGCGTTACAAACGCCAGATCATAATCATTCCAATGAGCCGCCATCCAACGGAACTGCTCCCATTTACCGGGCCGCTCAGGCACAGTCAGAATCTCATCGATTGTCTCAATGCCTTCGAGCACCCCAGCGACGCTGTCAAACACAAGATACGTAATGTGCGCGTCCGGCCAAAACTCACGGATGCGTACGGACAGTGAGGCCGAAATCAGCGCATCACCGAAATAGCGGAAATTGATGACCAGTATCTTCTTCATCAGTCGTCTCTCCTGACGTATTTCAAATGAGGGAATAGTCGTTGCTCATTAGAACACAAGGACGGATGCCTTTCCATGGCCGAAATCACTCAACCACCTCGAGAAGATCAGTACAAAAGCATCCGCCTCAAACTCAAACCGGGTTCTTAGGATCCAGCCCCGTCAAGTTGTCCACACCGGACTCTTCCTCCACGGCCAGATTGTCTTCGGCGCGATTGCCTTCCCAGTAGGTCGCATTGGCAATGCCGAGTTGTTCGGGATGGAAGACGGGATTGAGCCCGTCCTTAAGCTGGCGCTCGTAGTCCCTGAGCGCAATGAAGGCGGGCTTTTGCAAAAGCATGATGGCAATGAGGTTGAGCCACGCCATCGTACCGACCCCCACGTCCGCCATGGTCCAGATGAGCGTGGAGGAATTGATGGCACCAAAGGCAACCGTGCCGATGAAGATCGCCTTGCAGGCCGACATGAGCACGGGCTTCCTGATGTAGCGGTTGAGATAGGCCATGTTCGTCTCGGCCATATAGTAGTAGCCGAGAATCGTCGTGAAGGCAAAGAAAAAAATGGTGATGGCGATGAAGGGACCGCCCCAGCCGGGCATCAGCTGATCAATGGCCGCCTGCGTATACACGGGACCGGCTTCGACACCCTTGAGACCCTCAAAGATCATGGAGCCGTCAGGAGCCTGCATGTTGTAGCAGCCCGTCATCAGGATCATGAAGCCTGTGGCCGAACAGACGAAAAGCGTGTCGATGTAGACCGAGAAGGCCTGCACAAGGCCCTGCTTGGCCGGATGAGAAACAGCGGCCGCCGACGAAGCGTGCGGCCCCGTACCCTGACCTGCCTCGTTGGAATAGATGCCGCGCTTGACGCCCCAGGCAATCGCAGCGCCCAACATGCCGCCCGTTAGGGAGTCAAAACCGAAGGCACTGTTGACGATCAGTGTCATCACGGCAGGAATCTGCTCCCAGTTAACACCGACGATGATGAGTGCAACGACGATGTAGGCCTGCGCCATGAAGGGCACGACCCAGGACGTGAAGGTGGCAATGCGGCGCAGGCCACCGACAATCACAAAGCAGGTGATGGAAGCAACGATGGCAGCCGTCACTTCAGCATCAAGACCGAAGGCCTCATTCCAGGCAAGCGCGATCGAATTGCTCTGCACACCTGGGCAGAAGAAGCAGGAAGCAAGAATCGTAACGATCGCGAACGCCCAGGCATAGGCCTTGAGCTTCAGGCCTCGTTCAATGTAAAAGGCGGGACCGCCGCGATACTGGCCCTCAATGCGCTCCTTGTATATCTGGCCGAGCGTCGACTCCACAAAGGCGGAAGACGCCCCCAGAAAGGCCACCACCCACATCCAGAAAAGCGCGCCGGGACCGCCAAAGCAGATGGCCGTCGCCACGCCTGCGATGTTGCCAGTACCGACACGACCTGCGAGTGTCAGAGATAGCGCCTGAAAGCTGGAAAGGCCGATCTCGTCTTCCTTCTTCTGAAAAAGAAGGCGCCACATTTCTGGGATCAGGCGAAGCTGGACAAAACGAGACTTGATTGAGAAAAAAAGACCAGCGCCCAGACAAAAGGCCACCAGAGCGGGCGACCAGATGACGGCGTTCAAGGTGTGGATGAAGTCTTCCATGCTGATTACTTGCTGTGCGAATGGTTGAGGAACACCGGCACCGTCGGGGCATGCGTTCCGGGTATTGCGTCTTTCGACGCCGAGAGAAAAGAAGAGCCCGACACTTCGGGCTCTTCTTTGGGGGATGCCCCGGACTAAAACCCGGTCAGCCCTTGGGCATCCTTGCTTTCAGGCTCAGGCAGCCTTGGCGGCGCGCTCGGAGATGATCGCCTCCCAACGTTCGACCTGCTTCGCAACCTGAGCGGGAGCGGTGCCGCCGAGATGGTTGCGGGCGTTGACGGAGCCTTCGAGCTTAAGGACTTCGTAGACGTCCTCTTCAATCGCGGGACTGAAGCTCTTGAGCACATCGAGCGGAAGGTCTTCAAGACCACAGCCGCGTTCGGAGGCGGCGCGAACCGTCTGACCGACGATGTCATGGGCCGTACGGAACGGCGTGCCGTGACGGACGAGGTAGTCGGCAAGGTCGGTGGCCGTCGGATAGCCGGCCTGAGCAGCGTGATGCATGGCATCGGCCTGCGGTTCGACGCCGGCCATCATGTCGCAGAAGGCACGGAGCGTGTCCTTGACCGTGTCGATCGCATCAAACACGGGTTCCTTGTCTTCCTGAAAGTCCTTGTTGTAGGCAAGCGGCGTGCCCTTCATGAGGGTCAGCATGGCGATCAGGTCGCCGTAGACGCGACCGGCCTTGCCGCGAGCCGTTTCAGGAACGTCAGGATTCTTCTTCTGCGGCATGATCGAGCTGCCCGTCGTGAAGCGGTCGGGAAGCTTGATGAAGGCGAAGCGCTGGCTCATCCAGATCACAAGTTCTTCGGAGAGACGAGAGATGTGCATCATCAGAACGGCGGCGGCCGAGCAGAATTCGATGGCGAAGTCGCGGTCGGAAACGGCGTCGAGCGAGTTCTGAGAGACGGCTTCGAAACCGAGCAGGCTTGCGGAGTACTCGCGGTCGATCGGATAGGTCGTGCCAGCCAAAGCGGCGGCACCAAGCGGGCTGCGGTTGACGCGACGACGAAGGTCAAGCATGCGCTCACGGTCACGCTCAAACATTTCGACATAAGCCAGCATGTGGTGACCAAAGGTCACGGGCTGGGCGACCTGCATGTGGGTGAAGCCCGGCATGATGAGGCCGGCGTGCTGCTTGGCCTGATGCACCATGACTTCCTGAAGATGTTCGAGGCGGGCGACGATCACGTCAATTTCGCTGCGCAGATACAGACGGATGTCGGTGGCCACCTGGTCGTTGCGGGAGCGACCGGTGTGCAGACGCTTGCCGGCGTCGCCGATGAGAGCCGTCAGACGAGCCTCGATGTTGAGATGCACGTCTTCGAGCTCAAGCTGCCATTCGAAGGCGCCGGAGGTGATTTCCTCACGGATCTGAGCCATGCCGCGACGGATGTCGGCGAGGTCCTGTTCGGTGATCACGCCAACCTTGGCGAGCATAGCCGCATGAGCCAGCGAGCCGTCGATGTCAGCCATGGCCATGCGCTTGTCAAAGTCGACGCTGGCCGTATAGCGAAGCACAAAAGCGTCCACGGGTTCCGAGAAGCGGCCGGACCAGGCCTTCTTCTTGGCATGCAGCGGATCGTTGGAGTTGTCGTGTTCTTGCGTCATTGTTTGTCCCTTTTTTCCTATAAAAAGAGGAGAGAGTCTCCTACGCGTCATTGTACCGTTTTAGCAGATGCCGCACACTGCACCCAACGGGTCCGCAGATCAAGCGGGAACCCTGACGATGAGAAGTCCAGCCCCCTTGAACAGGACCGGCAGGCCCGCTGATTTTTTCCTGTTGCATTTTTTTCATTTTTCGTGTAGAATTCGACTTCTACCCGGGGTGTAGCGCAGTCTGGTAGCGCGCCTGCTTTGGGAGCAGGATGTCGGGAGTTCGAATCTCTTCACCCCGACCAGTTTCCAGACATGCATGGACACCAATCGATCTGCCCGTAGCTCAGTTGGATAGAGCACCTGCCTTCTAAGCAGGTGGTCGCAGGTTCGATCCCTGCCGGGCAGGCCACAAAATTCGAATTCTGGTGGGAATAGCTCAGTTGGTAGAGTCCCGGATTGTGATTCCGGTTGTCGTGGGTTCGAGTCCCATTTCCCACCCCAGAACAAATCCCGCATGGTTTTGCCGTGCGGGATTTTTTTTCATTTCAGCCGTCAGTATTCGATTTCCGTGCCTGTAACTTCGCCGCTGTTGCGAAGTTCCATTCGCAGTTCATCCACATTACCGACCGTAAAGGGCAGATACATGCGGCCGCTCGCCTTCTTTGTACGAATGTCAAGCGCCACCGTCACGCCCGTATCGCGTTCCGATCCCCTCAGAATGCTCTCGATGCGCCTGACGTCATGCTTGACGCGACCGTCAATGTCCACACGCAGGCAGGACGCCGCCATGGAGCGGAATTCATCAAGCGACATGGCGTTCTCCACATTGACCGACATGCGCTTGCTGAACTCGTCATAGCGAACGCGCCCCTCGATGCAGACGACATCGTCCGACGCAAACTTGTTCTTGAGCCTCTCCCAAGCTTCGGAGAAGCAGACCACCTCCAGCACTGCCGTGCCGTCGTCGAGCTGAACGACCCCCATGCGACCGCGCTTGCCCTGGACGACACGAACGTTCGTGACCACGCCCGCCAGCTTCACGCTGTCGCGGCTCGGCTGAATCTGTCCGAGGGCCAGCGACGTATAGTGCGCCACCTCGTGCTGATAGAGCTCGTACGGATGACCGGAAAGCCAGAAGCCGAGTGCCCCCTTCTCTTCCTTGAGCTTTCGGCGTTCGGACCAGGACGGCGCCTCCACCCAGTTGACGATGCGCTTGACCTGCACATCGTCTGCAAAGAGGCTGTCCTGCCCTTCGCTGGCCGCCACAGCCTGACCAGCCGTCATGGCCTGCGAAACGTTTCCGAACAGGAAGCCTCGGTCAGGATTGAGCGAGTCAAAGGCGCCCACACGAATGAGTCCCTCGAGGTTGCGGGAATTCAAGCCCGAAACACGCGCCGTCACGTCGAACAGGTCGGTGAAGGGGCCGTCCTTGATGCGGGTCGCCATCATGTCCTCAACCTGCTGCCTGCCCAGTCCCTTGACGCCGCCAAGACCGAAGCGAATGTGCTTTTCGTCGGGCGCCGTGAAGAACCAGTCGGAGAGGTTGATGTCGGGCGGCAGAATTTCGATGCCGTTGGCACGGGCATCATCCAGAAGCGCCTTCATCTTGTCGCCCTGGTCCATCACCATGCAGAGGTTGGCCGCCATGAAGCAGGACGTGAAGTGCGTCTTGAGGTAGGCCGTCTGATAGGCGACATAGGAATAGGCCGCAGCATGCGACTTGTTGAAGCCGTAACCTGCGAACTTTTCCATTAGGTTGAAGATTTCGGTTGCAACCGACGCCTTCACGCCGCGCTCGCCTGCGCCCTTCACGAAGACCGCACGCTGGCGCTTCATTTCCTCGACGTTCTTCTTGCCCATGGCGCGGCGCAGAAGGTCGGCGCCGCCCAGCGAATAACCGCCCACCACCTGGGCCACACGCATCACCTGTTCCTGATACACCATGATGCCGTAGGTTTCGGAAAGCACGGGCGCCATGCGCTCGTCCAAGTACTCCACCTTCTCCCGCCCGAACTTTCGGGCGATGAAGGACGGAATCAGGTCCATCGGACCAGGGCGATAAAGTGCGTTCAAGGCCACCAGATCCTCGAGACGGTCGGGACGCGCCTGACGCAGCAGCTGACGCATGCCTTCCGATTCAAACTGGAAGACGGCGGCCGTATTGGCGTTCTGGAAGCAGCGGTAGGTCTCCTCGTCTGTGACGGGAATGCGCTCCAACTCGAATTCCCTTTCGGGATAGAGCTTGTCGATGTACTCCTTGCACTTCGCAAGGATGGAGAGCGTCGTAAGCCCCAGGAAGTCGAACTTCACGAGACCGACATTCTCCACGTCCTTCTTGTCGAACTGGCTGATCGTATTTTCGGGAGCGCCATCGGAGTTGTAGAGCGGACAGAAATCCGTAAGCGCCCCCGGAGCGATCAGCACGCCGCCCGCGTGCATGCCGAGGTTGCGGGTGATGCCCTCAAGCCCCTTGGCCACACGCATGAGTTCCTTGTACTCATCGTCGCTCTCAATCGCCTCGCGGAACTCGGGCACCTCCTTGATGGCATCATCAAGCGTGACGTTTTTGCCGGGCTGCATCGGAATGAGCTTGGCCAGACGGTCCGCCTTCGAGAAGGGGACGTTGAGCACGCGTGCAACGTCACGCACGACGGCCTTGGCACCCAGCGTGCCGAAGGTCGCGATCTGACTCACGGCGTCCGCACCGTACGTCTCCTTCACGTATTCGATCGTGCGGTCGCGGTTGTACTGGCAGAAGTCCACGTCAAAGTCAGGCATGGACACGCGCTCAGGATTCAGGAAGCGTTCGAACAGAAGGTCGAACTTGAGCGGATCAAGGTCCGTAATGCCGAGCGAATAGGCGACAAGCGAACCTGCGCCCGAACCTCGTCCCGGGCCCACGGGCACGCCGTGGGTCTTCGACCAGTTGATGAAGTCCTGAACGATGAGGAAGTAGCCCGGGAACTGCATCTTCTTGATGATGCCGAGCTCATAGTCAAGACGCTCCACGTATTCCGGGCGCTTGGCGTCCCTCACCTTCTCGTCGTCATAAAGGAAGGCCAGACGCTTCTCCAGACCCTCACGGGAGAGATGGTCCATGTAGTCGTCCAGACTCATGCCGTCCGGCGTCGGGAAGAGCGGCAGCTGCGGCTTCGAAAGCACCCCGTCAAGATTGCAGCGCTTCGCGATGATGACGGAATTGGCCAGCGCGCTCGGAACGTCCTTGAAGAGCTCGCACATCTGCTCCTCGCTCTTCAGGTACTGCTCGCGCGTATAGCTCTTGTCGCGACGAGGGTCGGTGATCGTGAAGCCGCCCGCAATGCAGCAGCGCACTTCGTGCGCCTCGAAGTCCTGCGGCTCGAGGAACTGAACGGGATGAGTCGCCACAACCGGAACGTCAAATCTAGAGGCCACCGTCACAAGGAAGGCATTCTGATTTTCGTCCTTCGGTCTGTTGGCACGCTGGAGTTCGATGTAGAGACGGTTCGGAAAGAGCTTCTTCCAGCGTCCGACAATGCCGCCCGCCTGACGCTCACTGCCCGTGTCAATGAGCTGCGACAGGCGTCCCTTGGGGCCGCCCGTCAGTGCGATGAGGCCGTCCGTGGCACCGGGCACATCAAGCCATTCGTCACAGATCTGGCCGCGATACGGATCCTGTCCCTCCAGAAACGCCTTGGTGAGCAGAACGCACAGGGAGTGGTACCCCGTGTGGTTCATGCAGTAGAACGTCATCCTGTAGGGATTGTCGGGGAACTTGTTGTTCTTGATCTTGACGTCGCAGCCGAGGATGGGCTTGAGACCGGCGGAGAGCGCATGCGTGTAAAAGCGCAGGCCGCCGAAGACGTTCATCAGGTCCGTAATACCGAGCGCCACCCCGCCCATTTCAAGAGTCTTGTGAATGGCGGGGTCGATGCGCACGAGTCCGTCCGTGACGGAATACTCGGAGTGAAGACGAAGATGAACGAAACGGGGCTCAGTCATGACCTAAAACAATGCTCTGCAGGGTTACTTCAAAACGGTGAGTTTAACCGAGGGATCGGCGGACGTCACGGACGAAGCCGCCGCAGGCGTCATCACCGCCTGCTTCATGTCAGCGTGCATCACCAGCGCCTTCAGCTCGGGATGGGTGCGCAGGAAAGCCTCCGCACGATCCCAGCCCATCGCAAAGAGAGCCGTGCAAAGCGCGTCCGCTCGTGCGCCGTCGCGATCAATGATCGTCACGGACGAAATGTCAGTCTTCGCAGGCCGCCCCGTCTTCGGATCCTGAATATGGGAGTAGCGCTTGCCGTTCTCCTCGAAGTAGCGTTCGTAGGCGCCTGACGTGATCACGCTTTCATCCTTCACCGAGGCCACGGCAAAATAACCGCCGCGGGACTCCGCGGGATGCTGGATGCCGATGCGCCAAGGGCGGCCATCCGACTTCTCGCCCACGGCAACGATGTTGCCGCCAAGATCGAGAACACCACGCGTCATGCCTTCGTGCTTGAGAATGTCGGAGAGTCTCTGGCCGATGAAGCCCTTCGCAATGGCACCCATGTCGATGCTCTGTCCCTTGGCGATCTGCATCATGCATCGCCCGCCCTCGCGCCAGACGCGAACCTTGGAGCGGTCGACCTTGGAGACCGCCTCGGCAATGGCCTCATCGGACGGCACGTGCTCGCCGCCGAAGCCGATCTTCCAGAGATTTACGACAGGGCCTATCATCGGCTCGAAGGCGCCGTTCGTCTCATCGGCAATGGCAAGCGCCTGCTTCGTCATGTCGGCGATTTCACAAGGCACTTCGACGGGCTCACCAGCGCGGCGATTGACCTCATTGAGAGGAGTATCCTTGTGGACCGACATCAGATCGTCATAGTCCGTCACCTTGTCCTCGAAGACGATCGCGTAATGCTTGACAGCCTCCGGCGTAGCACCGAAGAGTTTCGCGTTGATGAGAGTGCCCATGTGAAGCGTATGACGCTCAAGAGCGTATTCCCGGGGCTCCGCAGTCTGAGGAGCCTCGGCGACCCCTCCTTCAGCCGAAAGAATCGGCGCAGCGGATGAAAGCCCCAGAGCCAGCAGAACGGCAGTCAGAGATGTTTTGAAACGTTTGGTTTTCATGATGTCAATAGAACAAAACACGAGGGGCCGAGACAACAAGGGGCGGAGCATCAGCCCCGCCCCTCTTCGGCAATCCGACGATTCAGGGCATTACTTGCCCCAGGAATCCTTCAGGCCGACGGCCAGATTGAAGACAGGCTTTTCAGCCGTGTGATCCTCACGATCGGCCACGAAATAGCCGTTGCGCTCGAACTGGAACTTGTCATCACGGGCGGCCGCAGCGGCTGCAGGCTCGACGTAGGACGAAAGCACCGTCTTCGAATCGGGCGTGAGACGGTCAAGGAAGCTGCCCTCGCCTTCGTCCGGATGTGGCACGTTGAAGAGTCGGTCATAGACGCGGATTTCGGCAGGAACAGCCGTCTTTGCATCAAGCCAGTGGATCGTCGCCTTCGTCTTGACGGACATGGAGCCCTCCGAACCGGAGCGCGTCTCTGGGAGATACTCGGCATGAACCGCGGTCACGCGGCCGGACTCGTCCTTTTCGAACGAGGTCGGCACGATCACATAGCCGTAGCGCAGGCGAACGGGCTTGGCGGGCGTGCCGTCGGCAGGCACCGTCAAACGGCGGAAACCCTTGGGCGGGACTTCGGCGAAGTCGCCTTCCTCGATCCACAGTTCGCGCGAGAACGAGATCCTGCGCGTGCCCATTTCGGGCTTCTGCGGATGATTGTTGGCCTCAAGCTCCTCGGTCTGACCTTCAGGATAGTTGTCGATGATGAGCTTGAGCGGGCGAAGCACGGCAACGCGGCGCTCGGCGCGTTCTTCAAGATCCTCGCGCAGGCACTGTTCCAGCACGGAATAGTCGATCCAGCCGCCGGAAACCTTGGAGACGCCGCAGCGTTCAGCAAAATTCTGCAGGCTCTTCGGCGTAAAGCCGCGGCGACGCAGACCGACGATGGTCGGCATGCGGGGGTCGTCCCAGCCGTCGACATACTTTTCCTGCACGAGCTGAATGAGCTTGCGCTTGCTCACGACGACATACGTCAGATTCAGGCGGTTGAACTCATACTGATGCGAGAGCAAGAAGAAGTTCGGACGAACCACGTCAAGTGCCGCCTGCATGAGCGGTGTGAAGTTCTCGGGGAAGCAAAGCAGCGTAGCAAAGAACTGCGTGACCGTTTCGTCCTTGATCGTCTCGGGCAGGCCGTTCTCCCACGCCTGCATCAGACGGGCCACGCCCTCTTCGGGCAAGCTGCCGCCCAGCTTGGCGCGGCTTTCGAAAGCGGCCTTGACAAAGGCCATGGCGCGATCGTCCTCACCATCGGCCATCGCACGAATCACCTTGAGGGCCTCCTCGTACTGCGGCGTGCGCAGAAGCGGAATGATGCGCTCAAGAGCCCAGTTGTAGAACGCGCGCTGATCCTCGAACTCCAGCGTGCAGATGGAGTGCGTGATGTTTTCGAGCGAGTCCTCGATCGGGTGCGCGAAGGTGTACATCGGATACACGCACCACTTGTCGCCCGTCGCATGATGATCGGCAAAGCGGATGCGGTAGATGGCGGGGTCGCGAAGATTGATGTTGGGGCTCGCCATGTCGATCTTGGCGCGAACCACCATGGAGCCTTCGGGATGCTTGCCGTCGCGCATTTCATGGAAGAGCTTCAGATTCTCCTCGGCCGAGCGGTCGCGGTAGGGCGAATTCTTGCCCGGTTCCTTGAGCGTGCCGCGGTTTTCGCGCATTTCGTCTGCAGTCTGTTCATCCACATAGGCATAGCCCGTGCGGATCAGATGCTCGGCAAAGCGGAACATGTCGTCGAAGTACGAGCTCGCAAAGTAGAGGTTCGTTTCATTGCCGAACTTCCAGTCGAAGCCAAGCCAGCGGACGCTGTCCATGATGCCGTCGACGTATTCCTGATCCTCCTTGACGGGATTGGTGTCGTCAAAGCGCATATGGCAGGCGCCGCCGTAGTCACGAGCAAGGCCGAAGTTCAGACAGATGCTCTTGGCATGGCCGATGTGCAGATAGCCGTTGGGCTCCGGCGGGAAGCGCGTGCGGATGCGGGCCGCGTCGGGCTCGCCCTTTTCGAGCTGCTCGGCATAGGGCGCGGGATGCCCGCACCAGAATCGGGGCAGATTGGCGCCGCGGGCCAGATCGTCGTCGATGATGTTTCGAATAAAGTTGGTGACCTGCGCTTCGGCGACAGGTGCTTCGGTTTCAGAAGACATTGATCTAATCCGAATTCAATGAAGGTAATCCGTGTATTGTAGCCGCAAACCCCGGGAAGCTGACGAACGCGGATTCGTCACTCCCTCGTCGCCTACGGCCTGGGAAGGCGCGTAATGAGGCTTGACGTATCCCAGCGGGCGCCCCCCGCCTTCTGCACCTCTTCGTAGAAGCTGTCGACCATCCTCGTGACGGGAATATCCGAACCGTTGCGGGCCGCCTCATCCTTGACAATGCCAAGATCCTTGCGCATCCAGTCGACGGCAAACCCGAAGTCGAACTCGCCCTTCACCATCGTCCTGCCGCGGTTCACCATCTGCCAGGAAGATGCAGCCCCTGAACTCAGAGCCTCGATGACCTTCGGCATGTCAAGCCCGGCATTCATGCCGAAGGCGATGGCTTCGGAGAGTCCCTGTACACAGCCTGCAATGCAGATCTGGTTGACCATCTTGGCGAGCTGACCTGAGCCAGACGGTCCGAAGTAGGTCACCGCGCCCGCATATGCGTCAAGCACGGGCTCGACTCTCCTGAATGCAGCTTCATCTCCGCCGCAGAGCACTGTCAGGCACCCGTTTTCAGCGCCCGCCTGACCGCCAGAGACAGGTGCGTCGATAAAGGCAATTCCCCTCTTTGCTCCTTCAGCCTCAAGCTCGCGCGCCACAGCGGCGCTTGCCGTCGTATGATCGACGAAGACCGTCCCCGGCTCCATGCCGGCAAACGCCCCCGTTTCTCCAAGCACGACGCCTCTCAGATCGTCGTCGTTGCCCACACAGGCGAAGACGATACCTGCGCCGCGGGCCGCTTCAGCCGGCGTCACCGCCATGCGGCCTCCGAACATCTCAACCCACTTCTCAGCCTTGGTCGTCGTACGGTTGTAGACACAGACGTTATGTCCGGCAAGCTTCAGATGCCCCGCCATCGGAAATCCCATGACGCCCAGGCCGACAAACGCCACCTTGAGAGAGGGAACGCACGCATAAGTCTTGTCCATCTTCATAACCGTCTCCTTCTTCAACAGACTCAGAACGCGCAGGCTTCACCCGCACGCTCGCCCCATTCGTAAAGCGCCTCCAACACGAGCTGCTTTTCTTCATCTTCCAAAGTGCTCTCCTGCAGGCGGTCGATTTCAT
Source organism: Sutterella sp. KLE1602 (assembly GCF_001578585.1). Classification (NCBI taxonomy): domain Bacteria; kingdom Pseudomonadati; phylum Pseudomonadota; class Betaproteobacteria; order Burkholderiales; family Sutterellaceae; genus Sutterella; species Sutterella sp. KLE1602. Next base: position 144,253 of record NZ_KQ968562.1, on the reverse strand, counting down.
CAAAATAGGCCGAAACGGTCAGAGCGCCGTCGGCTCCGTCCATCAATCTGGATCGGCAAAAAAACGTCCACTGGCTGCGTTCTTCATCATTGAGCGTCTCCTGCCAGTTTCGGGCACGGTAGCGCACGAGCAGCTGGTTGAAGCGCTCATCGTCAAAATGAATGCCGCCCTTCGCAAGACTCTCAGGCGTCATTCCGCGCACCCGAGCCATCATCTCCACATCATGTCCGCTGGCAAAGCCGCCGTCATAAAGTCCGAAGTCAACGTCCTTCGGCGCAGGCCTTTCACGCCTGCCCATCAGTCCGGCCAGCCTTCCCGCAATCACGTTGCCGAGCTCCTTGAAGCGCTCCCAGTTGGCAAGAATCTCCTGCGGCTTCACACCGAACCTGTCCATGCGCTCGGGAGAAAGCACCTTGAGGCTTGCGCAGACAAAGGGAGAGTTGTTCATCGCGAGCCTGTAGACCGGCAACGGCTCCTCGCCGTCCGCAAGATCCTCCCTGCGGGCGAAAAGGCGTGACTTGATCTCTTCGTCGCTCAGCTTCGTCACGATCAGCGGATCCACGGACAAGTCCCACATCAGCGCGGAATTGCCGCTCTCGCCGGGGAACGGAATTCTGGCGGCTATGCGCAGAAAGCCTCTTGCCTGCCCGAACTTCGGAGAGATCCAGACGACGGGCCCCTTCGTCACGGCCGCCTTCACAGCCTCCCTGCTGCGGTTTTCCAGCGCCCACTTCCAAAGTCTGGGTTCCGTTTTGCGGATGAGCGCCGCCAGTCCCAGCGTGGCCATTGCGTCACTCAAGGCCTCATGCGAATGTGCGTGCACGATCCCGTTGGCCTTGCTCAGACACTCCAGCCTGAAGCTGACGCTCTTTTCATCATCGCTTTCAGGATCCACATCCTTTCTGAGCGGCCACTTGATGCCATCACCTCGAAGCGCCCAGACGGCGCAGACAAGCGGGTACAGGTCCCAGCATGAACATCCGTTCCGGTGCTGATGGGAATACGGATCGAGAAAATTGCGCCAGAAAAGGAAGCGCGCGACCTCGTTGTCGAAGCCGGACGCGTTGTACCCGATGCTGATCGTTCCGGGCCTGTTGAGACGACTCCAGACTTCGCCCGCAAACTTACTCTCGGGAATGCCCCTTTCCTCGCAGATCTGCGGCGTCATCCCCGTCAGAAGACAGCTCTCGGGGCTGGGCAGATAGTCTCCCGAAGGCCTGGAATAAAACACGTCCCCATCTCCCTGCGGATTAAGGTCCATGTCCGTCCGAATGCCTGCAAACTGCGCGGGCCTGTCCCTGCGGCAGTCGAGGCCGAAGGTTTCGAAGTCATACCAGTAGAAGGTGGTGCTTTCCGTCATGCGAAGGTCCTCAGGCGAGAATCACGTCAAACTGTTCCTGGGTGTAGCTCGGCTCCACCTCAAGATGCACAGGCTTTTCGACGAAGGCCTGCAGAAGCTCGAGCGCCTGCGACTCCTCCTCGAGCAGCATGTCGATGACGGTCTGGCTCGCCTGAATGTGAAACTCCTTCGTCTCCTGATACTGCTTGCAGAGCCTCACGATCTCACGCATGATCGAGTAGCAGACGGTGCGTGCCGTGCGGACCTCTCCCCTGCCGCCGCACATGGGACAAGGTTCGCAGAGGACGTGTGCAAGCGACTCGCGGGTGCGCTTTCGTGTCATCTCGACGAGGCCGAGCTCGGTGAAGTTGCTCACCGTCATGCGGGTGCGGTCGGTTGAGACCGAACGGCGAAGTTCGGCAAGAACCGCCTCGCGGTGCTCGTCGCAGCTCATGTCGATGAAGTCGACGATGATGATGCCGCCGAGATTTCTCAGGCGCAGCTGGCGCGCGATGGTCTGCGCAGCCTCGAGGTTCGTCTTGAAGACCGTGTCGCTGAAGTCACGCTTGCCGACGTAGCCGCCCGTATTGACGTCGATCGTCGTCATGGCCTCCGTCTGATCGAAGACCAGATAGCCGCCGCTCTTCAGGTCTACCCTGCGCTCAAGCGCATGCTCGATTTCGGTCTCAATGCCGTGCAACTCGAAAAGCGGCCTCTCGCCCCTGTAGAGGGTGAGCCTGTCCTTAGCCGCAGGCACAAAGCGGCTTGCAAAGTTCAGCAGGGCCTCGTAGTTCTCGCGGCTGTCGACCTCGACGGTCTGCGTGTCCTGATGAACCATGTCGCGGAGCACGCGCTGGGCAAGCGACAGATCCTGATAGAGGAGCTTCGGTCCGGTGCTTCGCCCTGCGAGCTCGTGAATGTCGGTCCACAGACGGCCGAGATAGGCCATGTCATCCTTGAACTCCTGCTCGGTCGCGCCCTCTTCGGCACTCGTGCGGATGATGTAGCCACCCTTTTCGGTTTCAGGACGAAGCTCCGTCATCATGGCGCGAAGTGATTCGCGAAGTTCTGCGTCCTCAATGCGTTGGGAAACGCCGATGTGGTTGTCTCTGGGCAGATAGACGAGCTTGCGACCCGCGAGCGAAACGGTCGTCGTCAGTCTGGCGCCCTTGGTGCCGATGGGATCCTTTGCGACCTGCACCATGAGGGACTGGCCTTCGTGAAGGATCGTCTCGATGGGCGCGGGCTTCTCGCCCTCGCAATGCGCCTCCGCAATGTCGGCCACGTGAAGGAAGGCCGTTCGTTCTAGCCCCACGTCCACGAAGGCGCTCTGCATGCCGGGCAGCACACGGACGACCTTGCCGAGATAAACATTCCCCACGAGGCCGCGCGCACAGTCGCGCTCGATGAAGAGATCCTGAAGAACGCCATCCACTACAATGGCGACACGCACTTCACGGGGCGTGCAGTTGATGAGAATATGTTCCACGATGGCGGCTCCTTGCCTGCCTGCGACGTTGCGCTCAAAATTGACTGCTCACATTGTAGTGGGTTTGCCGCACCCGCTTTAAAAGCCGGCGCTCTTCTCTCGGATTTTCACGCATGCTGTTGGTCACAGGCGGAGCCGGCTTCATCGGCTCAAACTTCATCACGGAATGGTTCAGGTCACACGACGAAAGCATTCTGACGCTCGACGCCCTGACCTATGCAGGAAACAAGGCCAACCTCAGAGACGTCGAACACGACCCCAGACATCGCTTTGTCGAAGGAAATATTCTGGACGAAGCGCTGGTGGCCGATCTTTTCGACCGCTTCCGTCCTCGCGCCGTCGTACACTTCGCCGCCGAAAGCCACGTCGACCGTTCAATTTCCGGCCCTCAGGTGTTCGTCGACACGAACGTCAGGGGAACGACGGTTCTTCTAGGTGTTGCACACCGGTACTGGCTGACGCTCGACGATGAGGAGAAGGCCGCCTTTCGCTTCATCAACATCTCCACCGACGAGGTCTACGGCTCCATGACCGCGGACACGCCGCCCAACACGGAGGCCACGCCCTTCGATCCAAGCAGTCCGTACTCCGCGAGCAAGGCGGCGGCCGATCAGTTCGGACGCGCCTACTTCAGAACCTACGGCCTGCCCGTCGTCACGGTGAGATGCACCAACAACTACGGTCCCAGACAGTACCCGGAAAAACTTCTGCCCTTCATGCTGACGCGCGCCTTGACGGGCAAGACGCTCCCCGTTTACGGCGACGGCGAGCAGATCCGCGACTGGATCCATGTACACGACTTCTGTCGAGCACTGCGAATGATTTTGGAAAAGGCGGCACCGGGCGACATCTACAACGTCGGCGCCTCAAACGAAATGAGCAATCTGAAGTTTCTGCAGAGCGCGATGTCGGTGCTCGATGAACTTTCGCCGCGCGCCGACGGCCGTCCTCACGCGGATGCGATCGTGCATGTCCACGACCGTCCGGGGCACGACCGCCGCTACGCTTTGGACGCAGGACGCCTGCGTCAAACGCTGGGATGGAAGCCCATGATCCCCTTTGACGAAGGGCTGCGCGCTACGGTCAGGTGGTACCTGAAGCAGTGCGTCTCGGCCTTCTGAAAACCTTGAGGGAAGCTGTAACCCCCATCAGAAGAAGCCCCAGACCGACCAGCATGAGCGGCGTCGGCCATTCGCTTCGCCACAAGTGGGCGTAGGTCACAGCAAAGATCGTCTCGAAGATGATCATCTGGCCGCCCAACGCAGGCGTCAGCCTCTGGCTCATCAAACTCCAGAGCACGATGCCGATCCAGGAGGCGCAGACGCCCAGAAACACCACCGTTGCGATGAACATCCACGGTCTGGGCCCGAGAATGTCCCCCTGCGTCCCGTCTCCCGCAAGCAGAGCCATCCCGACGGCAGCGCATGGCAGGAGTGCAAGCCCCTGAGCGGTCGACCACGTCTTGGGCGACTTGCCGGGATGCGACAGCAGCCATTCGGCGTTGCTGAGCGGATACCAGGTCCAGACCAATGAGGAGAAGAACGCAAAGCCTACGCCAAGCCAGAAGTTGCCCGAGGTCACGCGTCCGTCCCCCACCAGATAGATGAACTCCGTCCAGTTGAGACAGACCATCCCTGCGAAGCTCAGGCACAGTGGCGGCACGATGCGCCGCCAAGGCACGGCGCTCTCACCCGCCCTCATGTTGCCGATGACGCCCACCATGATGGGAATCAGCGCCGTGAAGGCGCCTGCAATCGGCGCTCCTGCGCGTTGGCAGGCCTCGGCCAGCAACCAGTAGTAGAAGATGTTTCCGACAATACCGAGTGCAAGCGCCCTACGCCAGTCCGCCGCCGAATAGGACTTCAACTCGCGCCACTCAGGGACCGCCAGGCCTGCGGCAAGCATGCCGAAGACCAGATAGCGCATCATCGCGATGTGCACAGGACTGTAGTCCGGCAGGATCAGCGGGGCCACGTAAACGCAACCCCAGATCATGCACGCGGCAATGCCGAAGAAAACGCCGATCAGCATGGCGGTCAAGATCCCTGAAAGTCAGTTTCGATGCATCAGCACTCGACAATCGAAACGGCCAGACCGCCAAGACTCGTTTCCTTGTACTTGCTCTGCATGTCGCGTCCGGTCGCCATCATGGTGCGAATCACCTGATCGAGGCTGATGTAGTGGGAACCGTTGCCGCGAAGTGCCATGCGCGCCGCGTTGATAGCCTTGACGGCCGCAATGGCGTTGCGCTCAATGCAGGGAATCTGCACCTGACCGGCCACGGGGTCGCAGGTCAGGCCGAGGTTGTGCTCCATGCCGATTTCAGCCGCATTCTCGATCTGCTCGACCGTGCCGCCGCAGACGGCCGCCAGACCCGCAGCCGCCATGGAACAGGCCACGCCGACCTCGCCCTGACAACCGACCTCGGCACCGGAAATGGAAGCGTTTTCCTTGTAGAGCATGCCGACGGCGCCTGCCGTCAGCAGGAAGGTCCTGACGCCCTCCATGGTACTGCCCGAAACGTGACGCAGATAGTACTCGATGACGGCTGGGATCACGCCGGCCGCACCGTTGGTCGGCGCCGTCACGACGCGGCCGCCTGCCGCATTCTCCTCGGCCACGGCCATCGCATAGACGTTCACCCAGTCCAGTACGGCGAGCGGGTCATCGGTGCGCTGCCTCACGTCCTGCATGAGGGCATTCGCTCGACGAGCAATCCGGAAGGGACCGGGCAGGACCTCCGTCTGGCGCATGCCGCGCTCGACGGCGGCGTGCATCACCTGCCAGACCTCGTCGAGCCTGCGGTCCACCTCCTCGGGGGTGCGGTCAACGCACTCGTTTTGGTACACCAACTCGGCAATGGTCAGATTGTTGTCTCTGGCGACCTTCATCAGCTCGTCGCCCGTACGATAGGGATAGGGCTTCGTCTTTACGCCCTGAAACGCCTTGGGCGTTACAGGCTGCTCGGGATCATCCTCTCTGGCGGCCACGATAAAGCCGCCGCCCACGGAATAGTAACGGCGTCGATAGAGGAGAGAGTCGCCCGCGAACACAGAAAACTCCATGGCATTGGTGTGAAAGACGGGAACCTTGTCCGCATGAAAGGCGATGTCGACCTCAGGATCGAACGCCACCGCATGCACACCGTCGAGCTTCAGCTGACGGGAGGCTCGAATGTCGCCAATCAGCACGGGCACCTCGTCCGGATCCATGGTTTCGGGAATGCGTCCCAGAAGTCCCAGCTGTGCCGCCGTGTCCGTGCCGTGCCCCTTGCCTGTCGCGGCGAGACTTCCCATCAGCTCGATCTTGAGCGACGTTGCCTGCTCAAGCATCCCGCGATCCCTGAGCACCTTGACAAAGGCATGCCCCGCACGCATCGGTCCCACCGTATGCGAAGACGAGGGGCCGATGCCCACCTTGAACATGTCGAAAACACTGACTGCCATTTTTAACTGAAACTCAAATTCCGAAAAGGGACAAAGCCTCTCCGCAGGAAAGACTTCGGACTGACGCCCGCAGCATCCTCAACCGTCCGCACTCCTGCTTCGGGAGAACGCCGCGCAAAGATCTCATCATACAGGCTGACCATATACAATAACTACGCTCATTGTATTTTCTCAATTCGGGTTTTACGCAAATGCCTAACGTTCTCTGCCGTCTGCCCAATCATGTCGGTGACTGCTGCATGACTCTCCCCGCCCTTCGCCTTCTGGAGGCCAGCGGCTTCACACCCATGCTGACGGGCAAGCGTTGGGCGGAGGACCTGATGTCCGGCATGGGCTGGAGGTTCGACCCCATTGAGGGGCACGTCACCGAGGATCTGCACCGAATCCGCTACATCAGCAATCATCTTGGTCCGCGTCCTCTGGGGCTGCTTTTTCCGAATTCCTTCAGTTCGGCCCTGCTTTTCTCCATCGGGCGCGTGCGCAACGCGGGCTTTCCTACGGATGGCCGCCGCTTTCTGTTGGACAAAGTCGTTGAAGAGCCCGGCACCATGCATGAAGTGGAGCGCTTTTTCCGTCTTGCCCACGGAGCGATCAAGGCCTGGGGCGGCACCCCTGCCTGGGATTCCGTTCCTGAAGAACTCGGCATGAGACTGCTTGCCCGCCACGAGGCCGCCGCACGCAACCTGATGGCCGAACACGGCATTCCCGAAAACTTCGCACTGCTCGCCCCGATTGCCCGCGGCCTTCATCACGGCAAGGAAAAGCAGTGGAAGCACTTCAACGAACTCTGCGGACCGCTTCGCGACATGGGGATCGAACCCATCGTCTTCCCTTCCGTGCGTGAAGAGGAAGCCAACCATGCGGCCTGTCCGAACGCCAGAATTCTTCCGCCCACCACGCTGGGCAATTATGCGGCTCTGGCCAAGCGCGCCCGCATCGTCATTGCCAATGACTCGGGCATCAGCCATGTCGCTGCCGCCATCAGCGCCAATCAGATCACGCTTCTCGGCGTCACCGATCCCGCCAGAACCCGCCCCTGGAACAGCAAGGCCGTCTGTCTCGGCAACAGCACGGACGGCTGGCCCTCTCTGGAACAGGTTCTTGCCGCACTGAAGGGCAGTCTTCGCTGATTCAACAGCCTGTGACGCCTTCGAGGCTGGTCACTCCAGCCAATACTGAACCGTTTCCTGCAGATGGCGTTTTTGCAATGCCATCTGCATTTTTCTTGCCAAGCGCTTCAAACTCAGTCTCTTTGTCAGATAGAACTTCCGCCTGACGTTTCTGCCTGCAATGGTCGTCTTGATGCCGTGCCTTCTGCGCACTACACCTCCCAGCAGTCTCCAACATGGCACCTTTCGGGAAAACTCTGACCACGGCCCAAACAAAAAGTTGTCTGCAGGTTCAGAAATCCTCGCCGACATCCGCAAGGCTTCCACGGCCGCACCTCTAGAGATCAAGTATGCAGACGCTCCAATGGCGGAGGAACAGGCAAGCTCGCCCTTCGTCAGTTCGTACGGATACTCGACGCTCGGCGTGGCATTTCTGGACAGCAAAACCTCGGACAACAGCTGCGCATCCACTCCCTCGACACGCTCGTAGTCGACTTGCATTGCCTTGAGAGCCCTGTCCATGTTTTCCATTCGCTCTGTAGAGCGCTTGAGATTGATGACGTAAGTAACAAGCATTTTGTCGTGCATCACTTTTCGGCCCTCGCACCAAAGCAAGCCTTCACATACTTCAGAAACACGGTGAAGCATCCTATCGAAATGTGTACAAAACCAGGGAATCCGTCCAAGAATCCCAGTTTAAGAAAGTAGTACTTGAAAAACCTGACTGCTGGACTGAACAGAATTCTGGCTTTGGATACAGATTTCCCTGCTGCAATCATCCTCTCAGCCTGAATGGTTGTATAGCTGTTCTGCTTCTCAATATATCGGGCAACGCTCTCGCAGGACTCGTGCATCAAGTCCCCAGACAAAGTGCCGACTTTCAGCCTTCCGCCCTGCCCCTCGACCTTTTCATGGACAAGATCCTCAGTCCAGTTGGCCGCTCTTTTGTTGAAAAGACGCAACGACCAGTCTGGATACCCTTCACCATGCCTGAGGAAACGGCCTAAAAACAGATTGCATCGGGCAAAGCGATATGCTTTGTGAGAAGGCTCGCTCTGAAAGAGCCTGAACATTGACTCGCGGAGCCCGTCGGACAGGTATTCGTCCGCATCAAGACACAACACCCAGTCATTTTTAGCCTGATTGACTGCAAACTTCTTTTGCGGCCCAAATTCAAGCCAGTCTTGAAAAAGAACGCGAGCGCCGCATTCTCGGGCCACCTCAACCGTGTCATCAGTGCTTCCCGAGTCGACGACCAGAATCTCGTCCACAAACGGCGCACTTTCGAGGCAACGCCTGAGGCTTGAAGCCGAGTTCTTGACAATGACGACAAGAGAAACGGGCACGGTCTTTTGTTCAACACTGTTCATCACACACTTCCTTAGAATTCGGCGTCGTCCCGGCCAGAAGCATTTCCTGTGCCACGGCACGCGTATTGTCGGAAATCGAGATGCCTGCCAGCATGCGGGCCACCTCCTCCACGCGCTCCCGTGCCGTCAGAACGCGCAGACTGCTTCGAGTGGTCTCGCCCGTAAACTGTTTCTCCACGCGCCAGTGATTGTCACCGCACGCAGCCACCTGAGGCAGATGCGTCACACAGAGGACCTGACGGCTTTCGCCGAGTCTGTGCAGAAGCTGTCCCACCACCTCGGCGGTTGCGCCGCCAATGCCGCTGTCGACCTCGTCGAAAATGAGCGTGGGGACGGGCATGGCGGCCGCCGTGATCACGGCAATGGCAAGGCTGATACGAGCAAGCTCGCCGCCGGAAGCGACCTTGATCAGGGGCCGAGTCTGAACGCCTGCGTGGCCGGCAATGAGAAACTCGCAATGCTCCGACCCCGATGCACTAGGTGGCTGATTCACAAGCGCGATCTCCAGACGGGCCCCCTTCATCGCCAGATGCTGCATCTGAGCCGTCACGGCCTCGCCCAGCGCCAGCGCGCCGTGCCTGCGCGCTTCAGACAGACTTGCCGCCGCAACGTCATAAGAACCGCGCGCCGATGCCTCCGCCTTTCGCAGAGCCTCGACGTCCTTGGCGCCCGTCAGCACCTTGAGTTCCGACCGGCTTTTTTCGAGCAGCTCGTGCAGGCTTTCTGGCTCCGTCCTGAACTTACGGGCAAGCTCGTAGTAGTGGGAGACGCGGCGATCAACCTCGGCAAAGCGTTCGCCGTCCAGATCGGCACGGTCGAGATAACGGGCGGCGTCACGTGCCGCCTCCTCAATGAGGTCTATGCCCGTCGAGAGCGTTTCAGCAACTGAAGCAAGCTTGGCATCGTAGCGGCTCAGCGAAGAGAGCTTTGCGTGTGCCGAGGAAAGCATGGCGGAAGCGGACTCTCCATCCTCCGTCAGGGTTCCGAGCACCTCGTTCAAACCCTCGGCAATCGCAACGCCGTGCGAAAGGCGCCTGTGGTCCTCATTGAGGGACTCCCATTCGCCGCCTCTTGGCGACAGCGCCTCCAGATCCTCGATCATCCAGGCGAGGCGCTCGGCCTTTTCCGCAATCGCATCGGCGTTGGCAGTCGCGTCATCAAGAGCGCGCCGGGCCTTCTGCCAGACGGTGAAGGCCTCTCTGACGGCAGAGAGTTCCACGAACGTACCTGCATGATCGTCCAGAAGCTTGAGCTGATAGGCGGGCTTCAGAAGCGACTGATGCGCATGCTGCCCATGTACGTCAATGAGCGTTTCGCCGAGTTCCCTCAGCTGGGAAGCCGCCACCGAGACGCCGTTCACCCAGGCGCGGGAGCGTCCCTTGACGTCGACCGTCCTGCGGATCATCAGCATGTCGTCGCCCGTTTCAAGCTCGTTGGCCGCAAGCCATTTTCGGGCGCTCTCAGGCGGCTGAAACTCCGCCACGATGTTCGTGCGCTCAGCACCCTCACGGACGACGCCGGCATCCGCCCGACCACCAAGAATCAGCTGCAGGGCGTCGATGAGAATGGACTTGCCGGCGCCGGTTTCACCCGTCAGGACTGTAAAGCCCCGCCGGACATCCAGACTCAGGGACTCGACGATCACAAAGTCTCTAAGACTCAAGGCAGTCAGCATGAAGGCGTATCTCCGGAAGCAGTATTGAAGGAGCTACTCTATCAGCTTCCCGAGGAATTCGTGCGCCTCTTCACGCTCGTGGGCATGAAGTTCCACTTGAGCTTGCGGCGCAGCAGATCGAAGTAGTCGTATCCCGCAGGATGAAGCATCGTCATGGTCATCTCGGTCGGACGGATCTTGAGTACGTCGCCGGGCTGCACGTCGAAGAACTCCTGCATGTCGCAGTAGGCGACTGCATCTCGCGCGTTCGTGAGCTCGATGTCGATCGCCACGTTTGCTGGGAGCACGATGGGGCGGTTCGAGAGCGTGTGCGGCGCGACGGGCACGAGGCACAGCCCCTGAAGAGACGGATGCAGGATCGGACCGCCTGCGGCGAGCGAATAGGCCGTGGACCCCGTCGAAGTCGAGCAGATGATGCCGTCGGCCGACTGGCTCGACATCTGCTGCCCGTTCACGTAGATCACGAACTCGACCATGCCGCCTGCACGGCCGTGGCTGATGCCGACGTCGTTGACGGCAATGCCCGAGAAGATCGACTTGCCCTTGCGCACGACCTCGCACGCGAGCATGCGGCGCACGTCGCGCGTGTAGCGTCCCGCTAGCACCTGTGGCAGAATCGTCTCCATGTCCTCAAGCACGATGTCCGTGATGAAGCCGAGACGCCCCGCGTTGACACCGATGATCGGAATGTCGAAGCCCGCCAGATCACGAGCAACGCCCAACATCGTACCGTCGCCGCCGAGCACGATCGCAAGGTCGCACATGGCGCCGAGTTCGGCCCTCGGATGACCGGGACGGTTGCTCCGTCCCTTCAGCGATGCGGCGCTGCGCTCGCAGAGGAAGACCTCCGCGCCGCAGGCCTCGATCACCTTGATCAGCGCCTGAAGCGGCACGACCATGATCTCGGTCGGCTTGACGAAGACCGCGACTTTCTTGAATGCAGATGTCATGGGCATGGGAATGCGTAAATTGGGACCACAATCAGAAGCACTATAACCCTGCATGTGATCAAAAATAAAGCACAAAAAGCGGGAACCGACTCTGGATCGATCCCCGCTCAGGTGCACTGTCAATAAACTGCGCTTACTTTTCCACTTCGATCATCGCGGCGCCCATGGCATGGAAGCCCGCATCGACGTAGACGACGTCGCCCGTCAGACCGCTTGCGAGGTCGGACAGCAGGAAGGCGGCCGTGTTGCCGACTTCCTCCGTCGTCACAGTGCGGCCGAGCGGCGCTGCCTGCTCCATCACGTGCAGAAGCTTGCCGAAGTCCTGAATGCCGGAAGCGGCAAGCGTCTTGATGGGACCTGCGGAGATGGCGTTCGCGCGAATGCCCTCCCTGCCGAGACTGGCGGCCAGATAGCGGGTGCTCGACTCGAGTGCCGCCTTGGCAAGGCCCATCGTGTTGTAGTTGGGAACGACGCGCTCGCTGCCGAGGTAGGTCAGCGTGAGGACGGATGCCTGACGGCCCTTCATGAGCGGCAGGAAGGCCTTGGCCATCGCAGGATAGGAGTAGGCCGAGATGTCCATGGCGATCTTGAAGGACTCGCGGGAGAGGCCCTCGAGGAAGTCGCCCGCGATGGCCTCGCGCGGCGCAAAGCCGATCGAGTGCACGAAGCCGTCAAGGCCGCCCCAGGCCTTGCCGAGTTCTTCAACGACCGCAGCGATGTCCTCGTCGCTGCCGACATCCATGCGATAGACGAGCTTACTGTCAAAGTCAGCGGCCAGCCCCTCGATGCGCTCGCGATAGCGTTCGTTGGCATAGGTGAAGGCGAGCTCGGCGCCCTCGCGGCGGCAGGCCTTGGCAATGCCGTACGCAATCGAGCGGTTGGAGATCACGCCAGTGATCAGAAGCTTCTTGCCGTTCAGAAATCCCATAATCAGTCTCACTTCTTCAGGGCCGTCCGCTCCTCAAGAGGGACGGACGACGGGGTTCAAGCATCGTTTCCGGCACGTTTGCCTAGCCGGAACGGGAGTGCGGTTATTGTAGGGACTTTCGAGCGGCTCGAAAAGAACCGCGCCCTCCCCTGCGTTGGGTAGGCCGTTCGGTCCTCGCCTACGGCAGTCTGATGCGCTGTCCGACGCTCAACCTGTTGGAACGAAGGCCGTTGAGATCCTTCAGGATCCGCACCGAAGTTCCGAAGCGGCTCGCTATGCTCGAAAGCGTGTCGCCCGACTTCACGCGATAGACCGTGTCCTGAGCCTGAGCAGAACCTGCGGGCTGAGAATCAGCTCTGGAGGGCTGGGTTTTCGCAGTTGCGGGAATGACGAGCTTCTGCCCCGCGCGAAGCGAGGAGCCCGAAAGCCCGTTCACGGCCTTGAGGGCATTGACGGAGACGCCGAAGCGGCCCGCGATTTCATAGAGCGTGTCGCCGGACTTCACCCGATAAAGTCCGGCCTCGGGCGACTCGTCGGCGCGGCTCGGCTGCACTGCAGGCGCCTTGGGCTCGGAACCCGTTGGAATCTCAAGCCTCTGCCCCACCCGGAGTGCATTGCCCGTCAGGCGGTTGGCACGCTTGAGGCGAACCACGGACACGTCGTAGTGATCGGCGATTTCGGAGAGAGTGTCACCCTTTCGCACGGTGTGCACGCGGACATCGGACTCCTCAACCGATGCCACGGTCGGGATGCGCAGGCGCTGGCCCGCCCTGATGGTGTTGCCGCTGATGCGGTTTGTGGCTCTAAGGATGGCCGTCGACACCCCGTACCGGCGCGAGATGGATCCGAGCGTCTCGCCTGCCTTCACGGCATGAATGACATGCTTGGCACCACTGTCCGTGCTCACGGTGCGGATCGGCGCACGCTCGACGTTGGGCACCGTCAGGATCAGGCGCTGGCCAACGCGCAGGTTCTGCGAACGCAGGCGGTTGGCCTGAACGATGGACTTCTTCGTGATGTGCCAGCGACGAGCGATGCCCGAGAGCGTGTCTCCCTTTCGCACGCGGTAGGTCACGCGACGCCAGGTGGTGAGAGGCGACAGGCGGAGCTTTGCATCGGCTGTCTCGGCCGCAATGTCCGTCTGATCATCTGCGTTCGCCCTCACAAGAAGCGTGGAGTTGGCGAGCACGCGACGGCCCTTCGGAATACCGTTCACATCCCGAAGCTCGTCCTCGGTCATCCCTGCAGCTTCGGCGACTGAGGCAAGCGTCTCGCCCTCCTGCAACTTGTAGGTCGTCCAACGCGAGAGCGGCTGGCCACCGTCCATCCAGCTTGCAAGATTGTCGATGAACTCGTCGACCTTGTCGGCAGGAAGCAGCATCACGTTGTTGTGCGAGGCAACGATCACGGGCAACTTGAAACTGGGATTGAGCTGGCGGAACTCCTTGAGCGGCATTCCCGCGAGCTCGGCGGCCGTTTCGGTGTCAATGTCGCGCGGCTTCGTCACCGTGACGAAGAAGGGCTCGTTGCCCACGTCGGGCAACTTCACGCCGTACTTCGAGGGATCGGTCACAATGCGCTTGATGGCCTCGAGCTTGGGTACATAGTTGGCCGTTTCATTGGGCATGCGGAGATGCTGGTAGTCGGCAGGGCGCTTCCTCGCCTGCTGGCGGCGAATGGCACGCTGCACGCTTCCCTCGCCCCAATTGTAGGCGGCGAGCGCCAGATGCCAGTCACTGAACATACCGTAAAGATATTCGAAGTAGTCGAGCGCTGCGCGCGTGCTCTCAAGCACGTCGCGCCTGTCGTCGCGCCAGAGATTCTGCTCCAGGGAGTAGTGCGTGCCCGTCGCAGGCATGAACTGCCAGAGGCCTGCAGCCTTGGCGCGCGAAAGCGCCTCGGGCTGGAATGCGCTTTCCACGAACGGCAGGAGCGCAAGCTCCGTGGGCATGCCACGATTCTCGACCTCCTCAAGAATGTGATAGAGGTAGCGCCCCGAGCGCTCGAACATGCGGTTCAAATAGTCAGGCTTGCGGCGGTAGTACTCGAGCCACCGATCGACCTTGTCGTTCTCAAGGGCAGGCATGGCATAGCCTCGACGGATGCGGTCCCAGACGTCAACAGGAGGACCGAGTGCCTCAACCGTGCCGACAGGCTCGTCCGAAGCCGCCTGCGCAACGGTCGCAGCCTCGTCGGCCGCAGGCACGCCTGCAGCCGCAGCCGCCTTCGGAATGCCCGCTGCGGGCTCGAAAAGCAGAAAGGTGAATCCGAGACTAAGAAGGGGCAGCGTTTTCAGCAGAAACGGACGAATCTGAAGCGGTCTGATCATGGCGCAAAAAAAAATGGGCAGGAGCGTGTCTTGCATCGACAATTAGTCGATTTTATCAATCGTATTGAATTTACAATGCCGGAGCGCCTCTTCAGGCACAATGAGATACACATTCACGCAGAGATGCGCCCGATCCGCACAGCAGCCATGAACAGCTTTTCCTTTGCCGACTTTCTGAAGACGCCGCAGGGCGAGACCCTGCATGCGTGGGAGTCCTCCCAGTACGACGAGTTTTCGGCCGACGCCTTCGGCAGAGAGGCCCTGCAGGTCGGCGCACCTCAGCTCGACACGCTGAGAGCGAACGGCATCACTTCGCAGTGGCTCACGAGTGAAAGCTACGACGAACTCGACAACAGGCTTCTTCGTCCCACCCTGCAAACCGTGCAGGCCGAAAGCGGATGGCTGCCCTTTCCCACCGAATCGCTTGATCTGGTGACGCTTCCTCATGCGCTTGACTTCGCGCCCTCCGCACACCAGACACTTCGCGAAGCGGCTCGCGTGCTAGTGCCCGAAGGCAGGCTTATCCTGACGGTCTTCAATCCCCTGAGCCTCTGGTGGATGCGCCAGAAGGCCGTCGGCGCAGGCCTGAGGCCCTACCTGCCGACACACACCTCACCCGTTCCGCTCTACCGCCTCAAGGACTGGCTCACGCTTCTGGGATTCGAAATCGACCGTGGGCGCTTCGGCGTCTATTCACCGAGCTGCCATAGCCTCAGGAACTTCGAACGCTGGAAATGGCTTGACAAGGCGGGTGACCGCTGGGCGCCGCACTGCGCCAACCTGATCGTGCTCTGCGCCGTCAAGCGCCTGCCAGGCATGAAGCTCGTCGGACGTCTGCCGATGAAGAGTCCGCTCGACATCCTGACGGCGGGCTCGCCGCTCCCCGTTCCCAAGGAGGCCAGACGGCAGGCGGGACACGGCAACTGACGGTACACTGTCTGCTTTCTCAACCGTTCCGCAACATCCTCACATGGCACAGCAAACCGAAAAGACACTGGAAATCTGGACCGACGGCGCCTGCAAGTGCAACCCCGGCATCGGAGGCTGGGGCGCCTACATGGTCTGGGGCGCGCATACCCGGGAAATGTACGGCGGCAGCAAGCTCACGACCAACAACCAGATGGAACTCACGGCCGTCATCTCGGCGCTCTCGGCTCTGCGCCGCAAGTGCCCAATCATCATCCACACCGACAGTTCCTACGTGAAGGACGGCATCACGAAGTGGATCCACGGCTGGAAGCGCAACGGCTGGCGAACCACCGACAAGAAGCCCGTCAAGAATGCGGAGCTCTGGCAGCAGCTTGACGAACTTACCTCGCAGTTCGACATCGAATGGCGCTGGGTGAAGGGACACGCGGGCGACCCGGGCAACGAAAAGGCGGACGAGCTTGCGAACATGGGCTGCGAAGTCGCGGCCGGCACGCGCCCCGCTCCGAGCTATTGAGCACCCGCATACCACATTTGCGGTATTCCTTCTCCAGCCACTCTTGCAAAACCCAGACAAATCCGTATAATTCAAATTCTCGACGCGCGGTTAGCTCAGCGGTAGAGCACTGCCTTCACACGGCAGGGGTCACTGGTTCGAAACCAGTATCGCGCACCAGAATTCCAAAGCCCTTGAAAACGACGTTTTCAAGGGCTTTTTCGCATTCTGGTCCAGCAAGCGCAAAAAGCGGCCCCTCTCAGGAAGGTCCGCTCAAGGCCTGCGCACCAACGGATGCTGCGTCAGCCCGCGCTTTTCTTGCGGCAGTCCGCGCAAAGTCCGTAGAGCACCATCGTATGGTCGCTGAGCTCGTACCCATAGCGCTTGGCGACGGCGGCCTGCTCCTTCTCAATGGAGGGAGCAACAAACTCCACCACCTTTCCGCACTGCAGGCAGACGAGATGGTCATGATGCCCGCCGTCCTCAAGCTCGTACGTGGCCCGATCCGTGTCAAAATGGTGTCTGACGATGAGACCCGCCTGCTCGAACTGGGCGAGAACGCGGTAGACGGTCGCAAGACCGATGTCCACTCCTGTGCTCACCAGCTCCTTGTAAAGGTCTTCGGCGGAGATGTGACGGCGTTCACCGTTCTTTTCCTCGGCACGCTTTTGAAAGAGCTCAAGAATCCTGAGCCTGGCCGCCGTGGCCTTGAGGCCGGCGTTCTTCAGTTCCGAGGTTTGGTTTCCAGACGTATCGTTCACGTTAGTCCGTCCCTTCAAAAGTTCATTTACCCGTTATCATACGAGGCTGGTGTAACTTCTGCACACCGCAACACCGCTCACTGGATTTTTTATGCTTGCCAACAGATTCTCTCTTGCTGCTCTGGGGATGACTGCAGCGCTGGTCCTGACCGGCTGCAATACGGTTTCCGAAGCTTGGGACAGCCCTCGCAGCGTCGTCCCTGAATTCCTGCAGCCCTATCGTGCCGACGTTCATCAGGGCAACCTGATCACGAGTGAAATGGTTCTGCAGCTTGAAAAGGGCATGACCCAGCCGCAGGTGCAGTTCCTCCTTGGCATTCCGCTTCTGCGCGACCAGTTCCACCCCTACCGTTGGGACTACATCTACTATCTGCTTCGCGGCAACGACGACCGCCAGTTGCGCAAGCTCACCGTCTGGTTCAATGAAGACGGCCGCGTGGACCACTGGACATCCGACCCGATGCCCGACGAGGAGCAGGCCGACCAGATGATCCTCGGCACGACGGATACGTTCGAGCCCCGCGCCCCTCAGGTTGATCCCGGCGTCGCCGCCCAGCACTGATCCGTTTTCACGAGGAGCATCATCATGAATCCTCAGATTGAACGCCTGCAGGCCCTCGTGGCTCAGCTCATTGCGCGCCTCGAGCACGAAAGATCGGAAAGCAGGCGTCTGGCCTCCCAACTCGCCTCCCGCGAGGCCGAGCTCGCCCAGACGAAGCACCGCCTTGAAGACATGCGGCGCAAGGTCGAGGCGCTCTTCAGCGCCTCCCGCAGCGGCGATCCGCGGCTCTGAAGGAGAACGTCATGCCTGAAGTAACCGTCAACATCTACAGCCGCTCCTACCGCCTTGCCGTCAGCACGGGCGAGGAGGCCCTCATCCAGCGCTGCGCCGACATCGTTGACAAGCAGATGAAGGCCATCCGGGAGGGGGGAAAGGTGATCAATCAGGATCAGATCGCCGTACTCGCGGCGCTTGAAGTCGCTTACGAGGCCAACAAGAACGTCCAGAAGAACTCCACGGACGCCCAGCGTTCCGCAGCGGAAAAGGACGCCGAGATTGCCCGTCTCAAGGCCCGCATAGCGGAACTTGAGTCCCGTCCCGCTCCCGTTGCGGCACCCCTGCAGGCCTCGGGGCCGGACGCGGAGACCACGGAGGCAATCGAGCGCCTCTGCCGCCAGTGCGAGCAGGCCATCTACGCAAACATGAGCCGCGGCGCCGTCCTCTGACACCCGCTTATCAAATTGCAACGACCTCCCACGCTGCAGCTCAAATCCGCTACAATGAATTCAACCCTGTAGCGGTGAGCACCGGGCTCCAATGTTCCTAGAACCAATGCTAAACCCATTAGGTTGGCAGACTCGAGAGCCGATAGTGTGCAGGACACGCGTTGTCCTGCCCGTTCCGCTCCGGAGCCGACCGCCCTGAACTTCCGGTTCAGGTAACGTAGTCCAGCCCCGCTGCAGGTCCCTTTTTTTCACGGGCAGTCCTTCTCGAAGGGACTGCCCGTTTTGCTAGGCAGATCCCCCATGAACAACACGACCGTTACGGAAGACCTCCTGCGCACCGCCAGTCGCTTCTGGCTCATGAAAAGCGAACCCGGCGAGTGCTCCATCGACGACGCGCTCGCCGCTCCCGGCCGCAGGGTCTCCTGGTTCGGCATCCGAAACTATCAGGCCAGGAACTTCATGCGCGACGACATGACGATCGGCGACGCTGTGCTCTTCTACCACTCGAGCTGTGCCAAGCCCGGCATTGCGGGCATCGCCAGAATTGCCTCGGACGTCTACCCTGACGAGCTGCAGTTCGATCCTGAAAGCGAATACTACGACCCCAAGAGCACGAAGGAGAATCCCCGCTGGCTCACGCTTGATGTCGAAGCCCTCTTCAAGTGCCCCGTCGTCGAAATCGGACGTCTTCGGGAAGAGCCCGAGCTGGCGGGCATGCGAGTGCTTCAGAAGGGCAATCGCCTCTCGATCACGCCCGTCGAGAAGGAGGAGTTTGCCTTCATCGTCAGAAACCTTCTTTAGCCTGAAGGCATCCTGCTCGAACTGAGCATCTCGAGAGATCACGAAGAATCGCCGCAAGTTGTTCACGCTGATTGGCGCACCCGTCCCATTCGTTGGAGATCGATCGCCAGAAATATCGTGAACGTGACATTCACAGTCCCTCCTGTGGCAATCCTGTAGCAAGCCGCCCGTATTCCAATGGAATCGGGGCGGCTGCTTCGTTTTCAGACATGGAGGATGCAGGTGCCCGTTCAGGCCCTGTTCCTTCTTCCCGCCCACACCATCACGGCAATGCCGAGGACGATGAGCGGGAGCGTGAGCCACTGTCCTCTGGAAAGGTCCAGCGCCTGCAGTCCCAAGAAAGCATCAGGCTCTCGGAACCATTCGACCACAAAGCGCGCCACGCCGTAGCCTGCACAGAAAAGCCCCGACACAAAGCCTGCAGCCCTCGGTCTGGAGGAGGCCCACCAGAGCAGGATGAAAAGCAGAAGCCCCTCTCCGAGGGCTTCGTAGAGCTGCGAGGGGTGACGCGGCACGCCGTCGCCCGCCTGAGGGAAGATCATCGCCCATGGAAGCGATGCATCAGCGGGACGCCCCCAGAGCTCTCCGTTGATGAAGTTGCCGATGCGCCCGAGCATGAGGCCGAGCGGCGCGAGCGGTGCAACGAAGTCCGAAATCGTCCAGAACGAAATTCCATGCAGACGGCCGTAGAGAATCATGACGGCAATGACGCCGAGAAGACCGCCGTGAGCGCTCATGCCTCCCTCCCAGACATGCAGGATCTGCATGGGATGCGACAGGTAGAACTCAGGCTGATAGAAAAGGCAGTAGCCGAGGCGACCGCCCAGAATGACGCCGAAGATGCCGTAGAAAAGCAGGTTCTCCAGATCCTCGCCCGAAATCCCGCGCCACGGTTCGGAACTTCTGCGCCTGCCGAGAAGCCAGAAGCAGAAGAAGCCCGCCAGATACATGAGGCCGTACCAGCGTACGGCAAGCGGTCCTAGGCTGAAGGCAACGGGATCGAACTGAGGATGAATGAGCATGGGCGTTTGTTTGGCGAAATGTTGTGAAGGGCATCCGCTTGGGGATAAGCAGGTATTATGAAGCCTTCAGAACCTTTTGGCTTAGGCCTTTTCAGCAAAATGACCGCACCCCTGCTTTCGGGCGTCGACGCCGCCCGCCATCTCGAGCTTCTGCGCACGGCCCGCCCGCTCGTTCACTGCCTCACGAACGAAGTCGTGCAGGAAATCACCGCCAACGTCCTGCTCGCCGCAGGCGCCTCGCCGGCCATGGTGGTCGCCGAGGAGGAGGCAGGCTTCTTCGCGGGCATTGCAGGAGGCGTCCTGATCAACATCGGCACGCCCTACCCATCACGTCTGCGCGCCATGCATGCCTCGGCTGATGCCGCACGTGCCGCAGGCCGCCCCTGGGTGCTCGATCCCGTCGCCGCTGGCGGCATTCCTTGGCGCGACGGCATCATCCGCGAATTCGTCGAGAAGCAGCCGACGGTCATTCGCGGCAACGCCAGCGAAATCCTCGCTCTTGCGGGCGAAAAGTCCGGCGGCAAGGGCGTCGACAGCACGGACTCGTCCGACGCAGCCGTCGAGGGTGCCATGCGACTCGCCGGCAGTTCGGGCTCGATCGTCGTCGTCACGGGCGAAACGGACTACGTCACTGACGGCGTCCGTACGCTACGCGTGACGGGGGGCGACCCCATGGCCACGCTCGTCGTCGGCACGGGCTGCTCGCTCTCAGCGCTTGTCGCCGCCTTCTGTGCCGTCTCCGATGACCGCCTGACCGCCTCGGCCACAGCCTGTGCTCTGGCGAAGAAGGCCGCCGAAGCAGCCCGCCGAAGGTCCGAAGGCCCCGGCAGCTTCCACAACGCCTACCTCGACGGGCTCCATCTAATCAAGCCCGCCGACTTCACATCCGCCGAATGAGGTCCGTCATGTCCGACAACTACAGGGTTCTTCGCGCCCTTCGTCTTTATCTGGTGCTTGATCCCGGTCTCTGCGGCGGCTCCGAGGGCTTGGTCCGCACGGCGCAAGCCGCTGCCGCGGCAGGCGTCACGGCCGTGCAGCTCAGGGCTCCCGACTGGAAGAAGCGCCTTTATGCCGAATGCGGCAGGGAGCTCCTCAAGGCGCTCGCCCCGTACGACGTGCCGCTCTTCATCAACGACCACGCGGACGTCGCCGTCGCCATCGGCGCTCACGGCGTGCATGTCGGCCAGTCGGATCTCTCGCCTGAAGACTGCCATCGCCTGATGACGCCCGGCATGATGCTCGGGCTTTCGGTCTCCAACGTGGCGGAATGCCTCGGCGTGGATCCTGCGCTCGTCGACTACATCGGCATCGGTCCCTACAGGGCTACGCCCACCAAGAAGGATGCGGCTGCCGAAATCGGTCTTTCGGGCCTGACGGACATCGTCAGCCGTGCGCCCTGTCCCTCGGTCGCCATCGGCGGCATCAAGGCTGCCGACGTCGGCAGCGTCATGCAGTCAGGCGTCGACGGCGTCGCCGTCGTCTCCGCCATCTGCGGTACGCCCGACATCCCCGCCTCCGTCAAGGCGCTTCTCGACGCCATGCCGTCCTGACCTTTCCCCACGTCCGCCGATCCTCGAGACGTGGCATGATGACTGCAGAAGCGGGCCCTTTTTCGGAGCGTTCCTCCGGGGCCCGCACTGTCCCTTGCCTGAGCAGTTCCGACCATGTCCGACTCCACCCCAAAATTCGTTCACCTCTCCGAAAGCGATGCCCGCGACGTCCTTTTTGCCGAAATGCTCGAGAAAAGGGCGGGAGGCGACGGACGCTGGAGTGCCGGAAACCGGGATGCGGCCACGCGCGACGCCAAAAGGCTCGCGGGCGAGGGGGTAGGCGCAAGAGACTTTCTCCCCCTGAGAGCCAGGCTTGTGGCCGCCCGCCTGCACGAGGATCCCGCCAATGCGTTCGGGACAACGTCGTTTCGCCGCGCAAGCCTCGCGCTGACCGTCATTCTCGGTCTTGCCGCCCTGATGAGCGGAATGCTCACCGACCACCTCGCCACCGAGGGTGCAAGGATCAACCTTCTCTCGCCGCCTCTCCTTCTTCTCATCGTCTGGAACCTTGCGGTCTACCTGCTGATCATTCTCAAGCCCCTGATGCCGAGCGGCACCTCCCGACGGCCTCTGTCCGTCAGGGAGTTCCTCTCCAGAAGCCTTCTGAAGGCCGCAGGCTCCTCCGCCGTCTCCGTTGAAGCAGGAACTGCGCTGTTCCTGCCCCAATGCCGCTGGCTTGTCGCCCGCGCCCTGCACATTGCAGCCATCCTGTTCGCCGCAGGCCTTCTCGCAGGCATGGCCGTACGCGGCATCGGCACCGCCTACCACGTCGGCTGGGAAAGCACCTGGCTCGCCGACAACCCAGAGGCCGTCCACACCGTCCTTAATACGATTTACGGTCATCTTCCTTTCTGCCCGCCAGTGCCCGACGTCAGCGCGGTCGCCGCGCTCGCCTTCGACGCGCAGACCGCCTCCGCAGTCGACGCCGCACCATGGCTTCTGCGCCTAATGTGCCTGCTTGCACTCGCAATCATTCTTCCCCGCCTGTTGCTCGTCCTGAAGTGCACCGTCGGGCTCGCAGCAAGCCGTCGTCGCGTCCGCATCGACCTTGAGTCTCCCTACTACCGTTCCATTCTCTCGGTATCCGACGCTCCCGCTGTCAGAACAACCGTCATCGTCGACAGCACGGATTCGGTCGACGGCCTTCCCGCACACTGGCATGACTTCAAGGCAAAGCTCAAGACTGCCGAGCCCGGCTCAGGAGACGTCGACCTGCTGGCCAACAGTGCCTGGGACGGCACAACGAGTGAAGTTCTCGCCGCCGTCAAACCCGCGATCATCCACCGCCTGCTTCTTGCCTTCGACCCGTCCTCCACTCCAGAAGTGGAGGTGCACGGGGCCATGATGGATGCGGCAGCCTCTTGGTGCACCTCGAAGCAGAGTCCCGCCCCCGTCGTCGTGCTTGATCTTTCACGCATCAACAGGCGCTTCGGCAGGGAAAACCCCGCCGCAGGCAGTCGCACGGCCCTCTGGCAAACCTTTGCCGCAGAGCGGGGCCTCAGAACGCTGGCCACCGACATGAGCATTCCTGAAGACGTCGACCGAATCTGCACGCTCCTTTCAGGTCAGGTGCGATAATTCAGGAACAGTCCGAAAACGCGTAGAAGAAAACATGTCCGATCACGATCAGTTCCGCATTCACCTCAGCCTCGTGAGCCACACCAACATCGGCAAGACCACGCTTGCCCGCACCCTGCTGATGCGGGACGTGGGCGAGGTCGCCGACCGCGCCCACGTGACGGAGACGACAGACGACTACGTGCTCGCCCGCGATTCGGCAGGCTGCGAGCTTGTTCTCTGGGACACCCCGGGATTCGGCAACTCCGTCGCGCTCGCCAAGCGCCTTGCAGGTCGAAGCAACCCGATCGGATGGTTCCTCTCCGAAATCTGGGACCGCATGACAAACAAGGCCTTCTGGCTCAACCAGAGGGCCATCAAGCACGTGCGCGACATCTCCAGCGTCGTGCTCTACCTCGTCAACGCCTCGGACCTGCCCAAGACAGCCCCATACATCACGGCGGAGATGCAGATCCTATCCTGGATAGACAAACCCGTCATCGTGCTGCTCAACCAAATGGGCAAGCCCAGAACGCATGCTGAGGAACAGGCAGACGTCGCCGCTTGGCGAGAGGCCATGGCTCCGTACCCCTTCGTGAAGGACATCCTTCCAATGGACGCCTTCGCCCGCTGCTGGGTGCAGGAAACGGCGCTGTTCGATTCGATCGGCAGGGCGCTGCCCGCTCAGATGCACTCGACGTTCGACACGCTTCGGGACATCTGGACACGCAGCCGCCGCGCCCTCTACCTCTCCTCCGTCGACGCCATGGCCCGCCACATGTGGCGTCTGCTTCAGGCCCACGAACTCGTCCCGACTCCCACGCTCAAGGACCATCTGCGCTCCTTCGGCTCACAGATCGGCCTCATCAAGACGCGCAACGAGGCGCTTGAGGACGCCCAGACCGCACTCTCGGCCATGGCCGCCGACAGCCTGTGCTCGCTCACGGACAAGCTCATCGGAATCAACGGTCTCACGGGAAGCGGCGTTTCTCGCGAAATCCTGCGCCGCATGAAGACCGACTGGCAGATGGCCTCGCACAGCATCTCCCCCGGCCCCGCCGCCGCTGTCGGCGCTAGCGTGGGCGTAGCGGGCGGCGCTGCAGCGGGAGCCGCAGCCGACATGGCGAGCGCAGGACTCTCGCTCGGACTCGGCACGCTGCTCGGCGGCATCATCGGTGCCATCGGCGGCGTCGGCGCGGCCACCATCTACAACTCCCGCCACCGCAAGGAGGGCATCGACATCTCCTGGAGCGAACGTGCCGCTCAGGACTTCATGCTGGAAAGCCTGCTCCTTTATCTGGCCGTCGCCCACTTTGGGCGCGGCCGCGGCGACTGGCAGGAAGGCGAAAGCCCCGAATTCTGGAAGAAGGCCGTGCAGGACGCCATGACCGAACAGAAGGTGAGCTTTCAGGCCATCCGCAAGCTCACGCCCGAAGAGGGTGTCGAACAGCTCACCCGCATGACGGACTCCCTGCTGAGGGGCGTCTTCATGCAACTCTATGAACGGAGCATCTGACCGACATGCTCTCCAAAGGCTTTGCAACCGTCGGGCTTCTGCTCGTCTCGAACGTCTTCATGACGCTCGCCTGGTACGCCCATCTCAAGCTCCAGAGCGCCAAACTCATCAGCAACTGGCCGCTCTACACCGTCGTGCTCTTTTCCTGGGCGATCGCGCTTCTTGAATACAGCTTCATGGTGCCCGCCAACAGAATCGGCTTCGAGGGCAACGGCGGTCCCTTCTCGCTCATTCAGCTCAAGATCATTCAGGAGGTCATCACCCTGACAGTCTTCACGCTCTTCTCCGTCATCGCCTTTCAGCAGCATCTGGCCTGGAACCACTTCGCCGCCTTCGCCTGTCTGGTGGCGGCCGTCTATTTCGTCTTCATGAAGTAAGGGCTCAGATCGGCATCTCATCAACGCCATAACGAACAATGCCGCCCGAACACGAAGCCCGGACGGCATTGTTCATTTTGAGGTGCAGGATGCAGCAACCTTACGGCACCATTTCCTCAACCTCGTCCTTCTTGACCGGACGCACGAGGTCCTCGCGCTTCACGCCAAGATAGAGCGCAATGGCCGCCGCCACGAAGACGGAGGAGTAGACGCCGAGCAGAATGCCGATCGTCAGGGCGAGCGAGAAGTAGTGCAGCGCCGGACCGCCGAAGAAGAACATCGAGAGCGTCATGCAGAGCGTCGACGTATGCGTGATCACGGTACGCGAGATCGTCGCCGTAATGGCCGAGTTGATGACCTCCATCGTATCGGCGCGACGCATCGTGCGGAAGTGCTCTCGGACGCGGTCGAAAATGATCACCGACTCGTTCACGGAGTAGCCGAGGACCGCCAGCACCGCAGCGAGCACGGGAAGCGAGAACTCCCACTGCATCACCGAGAAGATGCCCAGCACGATGAAGATGTCGTGCAGGTTGGCGATGATGGCCGCCACCGAGAACTTCCATTCGAATCGGAAGGCAAGGTAGATCATGATGCCAGCCACGACGAGCGCAAGCGCCGTGCCGCCGTCGCGGGCAAGCTCCTCGCCCACCTGGGGACCGACGTATTCGGTACGGGTGAGCTGGGCTTCAGGGGTCTTCTGGTGAATGACCTTCATGACCTCCTCGGCCACCTGGCCCGAGGTGTAGCCCTGCTTGGTCGGCACGCGGATCACGATGTCGGAGGCCGTGCCGAAGGTCTGGACGAGCACTTCGTTGGAGACGGCCTTGAGGTCCTGTCGAACCTGTTCGGTGTTGGCCGCGGACGGATAGCGGACCTCCATCTGCGTGCCGCCGGTGAACTCGATCGAGAACGCAAGGCCGTGCGTAAAGATCCAGAAAACGGCGACGATGAAGCTCACCAGAGAGATCAGATTCAGCACATGCCTGTAGTGCATGAACGGAATCGTCTTGTGAATGCGGAAAAATTCCATGATGTTATCCCCTCATCAGCGAGCAGTCTTCTCTGCGTCCGGACGCCAGATCTGACCGATGTGAACCTTCGTCAGCTTCTTCTGGCGGCCGTAGATCAGATTGATCATCGAGCGGGAGACCACGACCGACGTGAAGATCGAGGTCATGATGCCCAGACAGTGCACCACGGCAAAGCCGCGGACGGGACCGGAACCGAAGATCAGAAGCGCCAGACCGGCGATGAGACTCGTGATGTTCGAGTCAAGAATCGTCGCAAAGGCACGATCGTAGCCTTCGCTGATGGCGGTCTGAGGCAGACGACCGAGACGCAGTTCCTCGCGGATGCGTTCGTTGATCAGCACGTTCGAGTCAACGGCCATGCCGAGCGTCAGCGCGATGGCGGCGATGCCGGGCAGCGTCAGCGTAGCCTGAAGCATGGACAGGAGCGCGATGAGCATCATCACGTTGCACACGAGCGAGGCGGCGCTCACAAGACCAAAGACCTGATAGTAGACGGCCATGAAGAGCGCGATCACGATGAAGCCGTAGAGCGTGGACTTGAAGCCCGCGGAAATGTTGGCTTCGCCGAGCGACGGACCGATCAGGCGTTCTTCGACGATTTCCATCGGAGCAGCCAGCGAGCCGGCGCGCAGCAACAGGGCCGTGTCGGTCGCCTCGACCGTCGACATGCGACCGGAGATCTGCACGCGGCCGCCGCCGATTTCCTGACGGACGACGGGAGCCGTCACGACTTCGCCCTTGCCCTTTTCAAAGAGGATGATGGCGATTCGCTTGCCGACGTTGTCGCGGGTCACGTCCTGGAAGATGCGGGCGCCGCGGCTGTCAAGCTCGAGGTTGACGGTCGGCTCCTGCGTCTGGCTGTCAAAGCCGGGCTGGGCGTCGTTGAGGTTTTCACCCGTGAGGATCACGCGGCGCTTGACGAGAAGCACGTTGCCCTCGCGGTCCATGAACTTCTCATCGCCGAAGGGCACGTTGCCCTGTGCAAGCTGGGCGAGCGCCTCAGGAGAGTCGTCGACAAGACGGACTTCAAGCGTGGCGGTGCGGCCGAGAATGTCCTTGGCCTTGGCCGTATCCTGCACGCCGGGAAGCTGAACCACGATGCGGTCCGCACCCTGCTGGGCGATCACTGGCTCGGCAACGCCGAGTTCGTTGATTCGGTTGTGCAGGGTCGAGATGTTCTGCTTCAGGGCGTAGGACTGGACGTTCTGGACGGCCTTCTGGGAGAGTTCGGCGCGCAGGAGGTACGGAGCGGCGGAAGCCTCGGGGAGCGAGAGCACCAGATCAGGCTGCGTGTTGCGCAGCAGGTCATTGGCGCGGGCGCGTTCCTCTTCGGAAGCGAAGCTCACTTCAACCACGTTGCCCACGCGGTTCATGCCCGTGTGGCGGATGCGCTTGTCGCGAAGCTGCGTGCGAAGGTCGGCGAGCGTCGCTTCGGCGCGCTTCGTAATGGCCGCGCGCATGTCGACCTGAAGCAGGAAGTGCACGCCGCCGCGAAGGTCAAGGCCGAGATACATCGGCAGCGCCCTGATCGAAAGCAGCCACTGCGGGGTGTTCGGGGTGAGGTTCAGGGCCACCACGTAGGCGGGGTCCTCACGGTTCGGGTTGAGCGCCTTTTCAAGGACCTCGCGGGCCTGAAGCTGCTTTTCGGCCTCAGTCGGCTCGAAGCGTACGCGCACGGTGTTCTGCTGGGCGCCCTGTTCGAAGAAGATGCCGTTGGGATGCAGGTCTGCATTGCGCAGAAGATCCTCGACCGTCTTCAGGGTCTGCTCCGTCACCTTCACCGTCGCCTTGCCGGACGAGACCTGCACTGCAGGAGACTCGCCGTAGAAGTTCGGCAGGGTGTAGACCAGACCGATCACAAGGGCGACAACGATGACGATGTATTTCCAGAGAGGATAGCGGTTCATCGCATGTTACTCCGTTGCGCCGCAGGATTTTTCCTCAGGCGCAACCGTTGTGAAAACCACTTGAAGAAAGTGGGGTTCGAAAATGGGCTTAAGCCCGGACGCTCGTCCGGGCTTAAAAAAGCGCCAAGAGCATCTGCTCTCAGCGCTTCGTGCACTTCAGTGCGTGCACGTTGATGCTGCTCAGATCTTCAGCGTGCCCTTCGGGAGGACGACGCTGACCGAGGTGCGCTGCATGCGGATCACGACGGGCTTGCCGTCGACGGAAGCCACCTGAAGGCCGATCGTCTGTTCATCGACGGACTCGATGCGGCCGGAAATGCCGCCGAGCGTGGTGACTTCATCGCCGCGCGTCAGGCCTTCGCACATCTGCATGTGTTCCTTCTGGCGCTTCTGCTGAGGACGGATCAGGAAGAACCAGAACACGGCAAAGATGACGACGAGCGGAACGACCTGCATGAGGAAGCCTTCCATGCCGCCCACCTGAGCGGCGGCCTCGCCGGCAGCCATGGCATCGCTAACAAAAAACATTTGAACTCCAGTGATTCAGGAATGTGTGAAATCGGAACCTTCGGCGGAAGCGAGTCCCGCCGAAGGAGATTTGAGACATTATAAGGATCTTGCCTTATCTCTGACTGAGAAACTCCGGGAGGATTTACTCCACCCCGCGGGCGCGATCCTCGGCGAACTGCTTCTTCCAGGCCTCGAACGTCCCTGCCTCAAGCGAGTCGCGCATCTCCTGCATGATCTGAAGGTAGAAGGAGAGGTTGTGGATCGTGTTGAGGCGCGCGCCGAGGATCTCGCCTACCTTGTGGAGATGATGCAGATAGGCGCGCGTGAAGTTGCGACACGTGTAGCAGTTGCAGCTCGGATCAAGCGGACGCAGATCGTTGCGGTAACGGCTGTTCTTGAGCTTCACGTCGCCGAAACGGGTGAAGAGCCAGCCGTTGCGCGCATTGCGGGTGGGCATCACGCAGTCGAACATGTCGATGCCCTGGGAGACGCCGGCCACGAGGTCCTCGGGCGTGCCCACGCCCATCAAGTAGCGCGGACGGTCGTCGGGGAGCTTGTGCACGATGTGGTCCATGATGCGGAGCATGTCCTCCTTGGGCTCGCCGACGGAAAGGCCGCCCACGGCATAGCCGTGGAAGCCGATGTCCTTGAGGCCCTCGAGCGACTCCTCACGCAGGTGCTCGAACATGCCGCCCTGGACGATGCCGAAGAGTGCGTTCGGGTTCTCGAGACGATCGAACTCGTCACGCGAGCGCTTCGCCCAGCGAAGGCTCATGCGCATCGACTTGGCGGCCTCGAGCTCGGTGGCGGGACGGTCGCCGATCTTGTAGGGCGTGCACTCGTCGAGCACCATCACCACGTCGGAGTTGAGCACGCGCTGGATCTTCATCGACACTTCGGGCGACAGGAAGAGCTTGTCGCCGTTGATCGGATTGCTGAACTTCACGCCTTCCTCGGTGATCTTCCTCAGTTCGCCAAGGCTGAAGACCTGAAAGCCGCCCGAGTCGGTCAGGATGGGCTTGTCCCACTGCATGAAGTCGTGAAGACCGTTGTGGGCCCCAATCACCTCGAGCCCGGGACGCAGCCACAGGTGGAAGGTGTTGCCGAGGATGATCTGGGAGCCGATCTCCTTGAGTTCATAGGGCGCCATCGCCTTCACGGAACCGTAGGTGCCGACCGGCATGAAGATCGGCGTCTGAACGACGCCGTGATTGAGCGTCAGTTCGCCGCGACGGGCTCTGCCGCACGTCGCCTTGACCTTGAAATCAAAAGCCATGTTTCTCTTGTGTCCTTGTCTTGTGTACAGGTCCTGCTGGCCGGATCAGCCTGCAAGACGGGCGTTTTCGATGAAGCATGCGTCGCCGTAGCTGAAGAAGCGGTACTTCTCCTCAACGGCATGGCGGTAGGCCTCCAGAATGCGCTCGCGGCCCGCAAGGGCGGAGACCAGCATGACGAGCGTCGACTTCGGAAGATGGAAGTTCGTGATGAGCGCGTCGATGATGCGGAAGCGATAGCCGGGCATGATGAAGAGCGAGGTGTCGCGGGCGCCCGCGGCCACGTGCCCGACGGCGTCGGCCGCGCTCTCGATCGTGCGCAGCGACGTCGTGCCGACGGCGATCACGCGGCGGCCCTCGGCCTTCGCACGATTGATGCGCGCGGCCACGTCCTCGGGCATGTTGAACCATTCCGAATGCATCTGGTGTTCAGAAAGATTCTCGACGCGAACGGGCTGAAAGGTCCCCGCGCCGACGTGAAGCGTGACATACTCGATGTCGACCCCCTTGGCCGCAAGCCTGCCGAGAAGATCCTCGGTGAAGTGAAGGCCGGCCGTTGGAGCGGCCACGGCGCCGGGATAGCGGGCATAGACCGTCTGATAGCGGCTCTCGTCGGACTTCTGCGCCGCATGCGTGATGTAGGGAGGAAGCGGAACGCGACCGAACGCCTCGAGAACGTCGAGTACGGGACGCTCGAACTCAAGTTCGAAGAACTGGCCCTGACGGCCCGTCACCATGACGGGCTCCTCGATGCCGTCGGCCTCGAAGTAGAGGACAGTGCCCGGCTTCGGGGACTTGCTGGCGCGGACCATGGAGATAGCGGTGCGCTCGCCCGTGACGCGCTCAATCAGGGCCTCGACGTTGCCGCCCGTGGCCTTGCGGCCGAGCAGGCGGGCCTTGATGACCTTGGTGTTGTTGGCGACAAGCAGGTCGCCTTCGTGAAGAAAGCCCTCGATGTCCGTGAACGTGCAGTCCTCGATCACGTCCTTCGTGATGTGCAGAAGACGAGATGCAGTGCGGTTTTCAAGGGGATACTGGGCGATGAGCTCCGGCGGGAGCTCGAAATCGAAATCGGATAAGTGCTGTTCTTGCATGGCTTGACAGGCCAGTGGGAATTTGAGAAAAGCGGCATTCTACCCGCTTTGCCCGCGACTGTCTCGACAAAGACGCCTGACTTTGCACCTCGTTGCGAAGAAGCCCCTTCGAGGCTCATTCGTCAGAGCTCATTCGCCCGCGAGCATCAGATCGGGAATCAGCAGGCTTCCCGATCGACGCACGCCCGTGTCGTGTTCGTCGGCTCCGATCGCCTCGATCGTCTTCATCATCGTGAGAATGTTCGAGGCAATGGTCACCCCTTCGACGGGGGCGACGATCCGCCCGTTCTCGACCCAGAAGCCCGAGGCTCCCCTCGAATAGTCTCCCGAGACCGCGTTGAGCCCCTGCCCGATCAGCTCCGTCACGAGGAATCCCGTGCCAAGGCGCTCGAGCATCGCCCGCCTCGTGTCCTCAGGTCGAGTCTCGGTGCTGGAAAGCCTCAGGTTGTAGGCTCCGCCGAGATTTCCCGTCGTCCTCATTCCGAGCCTTCGGGCGGAGTAGCTGGAGAGGAAGATCCCCTCAATCCGTCCGTCCGACACGATCATGCGTCTTCGTCCCGCGCACCCTTCGTCGTCGAAGACTCCGGAACCGAGCGCCCTCATGAGATAGGGATCCTCCTCCACGGAGACATGAGCAGGAAGAATCCGCTCGCCAAGCCTTCCCTCGAGACAGCTCGCATGCCTGTACCAGGCGCGCCCGTTGAGGAGTTCTTCAAGAATGTCCAGAAGTCCCGTCGCCACGGGCGCATCAAAGAGCACCCGCGCACGACGGCTCGACAGCGGCCTTGCGCCAAGGCGAGCGACCGTGCGCCCGGCAGCCGTGCGTCCGAGCTCGGCGGGGTCCAGAAGATCCTCGACGGCGCGCCCCTGCGTCCACCAGCCGTCGCGCTGCATGCCGGAGTCGTCCTCGGCAATGGGCGCAGCGTCCATGTCGTGACGCGAATACCTGTAGCCAGCGCAGAACCCGAGCGAATTGGCCAGCGTGAACTCCCCCGACGAGGTCGAGAAGTTCGTGCCATCGGAGTTGACGATCCGCTCGTCCGCCTCGAAGACGGCCTCCTCTACGGCCGAGGCCAGCCTTACGGCCTCCTGGACGCCTCCCTCGAACGGATGCCAGAGCGACAGGTCACGCATGTCGGCCTGCAGATCCTCCGTCTCGGGAAGTCCCGCAGCAGGGTCCTCCGCCGAGACGCGGGCGATGTCGACGGCGGCCTGCACGGCCGCCTCGAGCGAGCGTTCGGAAAAGTCCGCCGTGCTTGCGCAGCCTTTTCGCCCTCCGATCCACGCGTTGAGCGTCAGGACACGCTCCTCGGTGTGCTCTACGGCGTCGACCTCCCCCATGCGCACCGTCACGCTCAGCCCCTTGTCGTGGCTCACCTCTGCGCTTGCGCAGTCCGCCCCCAGCGACTTCGAACGCTCCACCGTCCATCGGGCGAGCTCCTCCGTGCGCATTTCGACTTCATCCTGCATTTTCACTCTCCTTCCTCCGCCTTCACGGGCCTTCGGACATCCGACGTCCTGCCCGCGATCCCGCTATCATAAGGGTTTTGATGACTTTTTAACGCAAGAGCTTTGCCATGCGCCAGGAACAGATCTACGAAGACGACGTTGACGAAAACGGCTACCGCGGCCCCTCCAAATCCCAGCTCAAGCGCGAGCAGAACGCGCTCCAGGATCTCGGACGCGAGATGACGAAGCTCGGCGACGAGCAGCTCAAGCGCATCGGCCTTCCCGACGAGGTTCTCGTGGAAATCGTCGAATTCCGCCGCATGAGAAGCTTCGGCGCGCAACGACGCCAGCTCCAGCTCATCGGCAAGAAGATGCGCAACATGGATCCCGTCGCCGTTCGCGAAGCGATCGACCGCGTCACAGGCGAATCCCGCGCCGCCGTCGCCCTGCTTCACCGCTGCGAGACGCTGCGCGACCAAATGCTTGCAGGCGACGAAGCGCTCACCAAATTCATCAGCGAGCATCCCGAAGCTGACATCCCACGCCTTCGCACGCTTGTGCGTACAGCTCGCAAGGAGCGCGAGGCACAGAAGCCGCCCAAGAGCGCCCGCGAGCTCTACCGCTACCTTCATGATCTTCTCGAAGAGCCCATCAGCCTCTTCGCCGAAGACGACGAGAACGAAGAATAACCATCAGGCCAAAGGACGATTTCGATGAAGCCGCCTCGCAAAAGTGAAAACGAACTGATTCTGGGCCTCGTGTCCGTGTCTGACCGCGCCAGCAGGGGCGTCTATGACGACCGCGGCATTCCCGAGCTCGAAGCCTGGTGCAGGAAGGCCATCATCAATCCGATGGCCGTGCACAAGCGCCTCATCCCCGACGAGCGCTTCGAGATCGAGAAAACGTTGCGCGAGCTCGTCGACATCATCGGCTGCGACCTCGTCCTCACGACGGGCGGAACGGGCCCCTCGCGCCGCGACGTCACGCCCGAAGCGACGCTTGCCGTCGGTACGCGCGAGATGCCGGGCTTCGGCGAACAGATGCGAGCGATCTCAGGCCACTTCGTCCCGACCGCCATTCTGTCGCGCCAGACGGCCGTGCTTCGCGAAACGCCCGATCATGCGGCGCTCATCATCAATCTTCCCGGCCAGCCAAAGGCCATTGCTGAAACGCTTGAGGGCCTCAGGGGCAAGGACGGCAAGTCCGTCGTCAACGGCATCTTTGCAGCCGTGCCCTACTGCATCGACCTCATCGGCGGTCCCTACGTCGAGACCCGCGAGGAAGTCGTCAGGGCCTTCCGCCCCAAGAGCGCTCAGCGCCCGAAGCCCGCAGAGGAGAAGCAGGCCGAACCGGTCCAACCCTCCCAACCCGCCAAGCCTGCGGAACCCGCCGTCAAGCCCTTCGATCCGAAGGACATCCTGATGGTCTCCCCGCGGCGCGCGCAGAATGCGCCTGAAGCCGCCGTCATCTGGCTCCACGGCATGGGCGTCGACAACAACGACTTCGCGCCCTTCCCTGACGAGATCCTTGACTTCGGCGGTCCCGTCTGCCGATTCGTTCTGCCCAACGCCCCCGTGCGTGAAATCTCCGCGCATCCGGGCTATCCGCTCCGCGCCTGGTACGACGTGCGCTCGGACAAGATCGACGACAACGAGGACCGTGCAGGCATCAGGGAAACCGCAGCCCGCATCAGTCTTCTCATCACGGACGTCGAAAAGGCGGGCATCCCCCGCAGCCGCATCTTCCTCGGAGGCTTCTCTCAGGGCGCGGCCGCCGCACTCTACGCGGGACTTCGTGAAGAAGAACCTGTCGCGGGCATCGTGGCCCTTTCGGGCTACCTGCCGCTCGCGGGCACTCTGTTCTCAGAAATCACGCCCGCCGGCCGCAAGACGCCCGTCTTCATGGCGCACGGTCTCTTCGACTCCGTCATTTCGCCACTGACCGCCAAGCGCAGCGCTCAGGTCATTCAGGAGATCAACCCCGACTTCCGCTGGCTTCCGTTCGACATGGACCACGAAATCTGTCAGGACGAGCTCGCGGCGCTGGCACAGTTCCTCCGCCAGCATCTCTGAGACAGGACCCAACTCTCATTACGCAAAGCCTGTGCGGACTTCCGCGCAGGCTTTGCCGCTTGCAGGATAAAAGAAAAGGCCGGTGCAACGACTGCATCGACCTTAGCTTTTGATGGTCCCCAGAGAGAGACTCGAACTCTCATGGTTGTTCACCGGCGGATTTTGAATCCGCTGCGTCTACCATTCCGCCATCCGGGGAACCCTTTCAAATTAAGGAGTGAATTATGCCATATTTTCCGGGCCCAGTGGGCGGATCAGCTGATCGGGATGAGCCTCCCGCACGTCCCTGACGGCTTCTCCGACGGTGCGCCCGTCAGGCAGTCTCCAGTCAGGCAGCAGATCCGCAATCGGCACCAGCACGAAGAGGCGTTCGTGCATGCGAGGATGAGGAAGCGTCAGCACGGGATCGTCGGAAACCGTCCCCTCATAGGCAATCACGTCCAGATCGAGCGTTCTGGGCGCATTGACAACACCCGCCGGCCTAACGCGACCGTGTGCGTTCTCAATCGCCTGACAGGCGCGCAGAAGCGCCATAGGCTCAAGCGTCGTCTCGACCAGCACCGCAGCATTGACGTAGTCGGGACCGGAAGACTCGACGGGACTCGTCGTATAGAAGCGACTCGTGCCGAGCACGCGGATGCCGTCCGTCCGTCCGAGCGCCTGCACAGCAGACCTGAGTGCCTCAACGGGCTGCCCCAGATTGGCCCCGAGCGCGATGATCGCCTCAGGCATCACTGCGCTCCTGACGGCTGCGGGAGGAGCGGCGCGGCGAACGGCGACGCCTTCTCGACGAGCGGCGCTCGCCATCCTCGGCAGGCGTCTCGCCGTCGGCGGACGCTGCGCGGCGTCGATGGCTGCGGGCGGCGTCCCCCGTCATGCGGGCCTCGCGCTGAGCCTCTGCGATCATGCCTGCACGAGTTTCCTCGTCGGAGAGCGCAAAAGCGTCCCACCACTGAACGAGAGACTCGGGCACATGACCGAGCAGCGAACGAAGCAGCATGAAGTCATAGGCAGCACGATAGCGGGGATGGGAGACGAGCGCATAGGCAGTCTTGCCCGTGCGGCGCTCGAACCTCGCCTGAAGCATCCACAGATCGTGGATGTCCGCCTGATAGCGTCGCTGGATGTTCAGCTGCTGGCACTGGGTGGCAAGCACGTCGACGCAGGCCGCATGAAGGGCGGCCATGCGGCTCATGCCCTTTTCATCCTCGTTGTAGCGCCAGCGCTTGACGACCTGCGGCCAGAGCAGCGTGCCAAAAAGGAAGGAGGGCGAAATCTTCTTGCCGACGGCGATGCGCTCGTCGGTGCGCTTCAGGGCGAGCATCAGGAACTCCTCGCCGTCAGGCTCGGAGACGATCACGTCCAGCAACGGCAGAAGCGCCTTGTGAAGTCCCTCCTGACGCAACTTCGAGAGGCAGGCCACGGCATGACCGCTGGTCAGAAGCTTGAGTACCTCGTCGACAAGACGGGCGGAGGGCACGTTTTCGAGAAGCTTCGCCATTTTGGGAATCGGCGCTTCAGTGGCGGGCTCGATCGTGAAGCCGAGCTTCGCCGCGATGCGCACGGCGCGCATCATTCGCACGGGGTCTTCCCTGTAGCGCTCGGCTGGATCACCGATCATGCGAAGGCGCTTTGCGGCGAGATCTTCAAAGCCGCGGTGATAGTCGAAGAGCTCCTGCGTCTGGGGATCGTAGTACAGCGCATTGATCGTGAAGTCGCGCCTGGCCGCGTCCTCCCACATCTCGCCGAAGACGTTGTCGGAGACGACGCGACCCGTGGCGTCCTTGCGCTGGCCCGCGCCCTCGAGCGCACGGAAGGTCGAGCACTCGATGATCTCGCGCCCGAAAATCACATGTACGAGCTTGAAGCGACGGCCGATGATCACGGCGCGGCGCTGGCAGCGCTTCACCTGTTCGGGCGTCGCATCGGTCGCCACGTCGAAGTCCTTGGGCGTGACGCCGAGCATCAGGTCGCGAACGGCACCGCCCACGATGTAGGCCTGGAAGCCGCGACGCTTGAGCGCCTCGCAGGTCGCCCGCGCCTCAGCCGACACCAGGGCCGGATCGATGCGGTGCTCATCTGCGGAAATCACGCGGGGATTCTTGACGACAACGGAACGGGGGGCGAACATGTCCCTCACCCGGTTGACAATACGGCCAAACATTTACGCCCTGTCCTTTTTGAAAATATCCATGATTCGCCAACCTCTGCGGGCGGCTTCCGACCGAAGCATGCCGTCCGGATTGACGGCGAACGCCTCGCCGCGTTCGGCGGCAAAGGCCAGCATCGGCAGATCGTTGATCGAGTCGCTGTAGGCCTCCAACCTGAGGCCGTCATCAGCAGCGCCCAGACTCTCCAGAAACTCCCTGAGGAGCACCAGCTTGCCCTCGCCGTAAGAGTGGGACCCTGCAATTCGGCCCGTGAACTCTCCGAAGGCGTCCTCTTCAGGTCGAGCCGCCACAAGATGCCTGATGCCGAAGAGCGGCGCAATCGC
Source organism: Sutterella sp. KLE1602 (assembly GCF_001578585.1). NCBI lineage: Bacteria > Pseudomonadati > Pseudomonadota > Betaproteobacteria > Burkholderiales > Sutterellaceae > Sutterella > Sutterella sp. KLE1602. Next base: position 107,550 of record NZ_KQ968562.1, on the reverse strand, counting down.
ACCCGTCACGAAGGCATGCGTGCCTGAAGCAAGCACGGGCTCAAACCCCGCCTTCCTGCGGGATTCGACCAGATCGAGCGCTTCGGGGCGGAGGTGCGGCCTGACGCAGGCATCGATGTAGGCTGTGCACCACTTCTCAAGATCCTGCCGCCTGCAGGCGGCCAGAAGCCCCGCCTGAAAGCCCATGAACTCGTCGGCGCTGAATGCACCCTTGCGGTAGGCTTCGGCATAGGCCTCGATCCGGGCGTCCATCAGGGCGACATCCATGCCTGCGGCTCTCACGAGCCAGCGGCTCCAGTTCTCTCCGCTGTCGACGGGGAGAAGCGTGTGATCAAGATCGAAGACTGCAAACTTCATGTCGTGAAAAAACGGGATCAGTATGCCTGACGGGCGTGCTGCCTCTCATCAAGAGAGGTCACGGCCTCGCGCAACAGAGGAAGCGTCACGCGACGCTGCTTCTGCAACCCGAGGCGGTCCGCCTCATCAAGCACACAGGTGAGCGTGCGCATGTCACGCGGCAGGTTGGCCCCAATCCAGTGAAGGATGTCAGGCGTGAGCTCGATGCCGCGTCGTGCGGCCTGACGGTGAAGCTCGGCAAGACGCTCCTCATCGTCAAGCGGACGAATTGCATAGCAGAGTCCCCAGGCCAGACGACTTCTGACAACTTCGGGAAGCGGAAGCTGAGCGGCGGGCACCCTGCCCGCACACACGAGATGCATGCCCGGCGTTCCGCGCACGGCATTCTGCAGTGCAAGCAGCTGCAACGCCCAGCCCGGATCCAGTTCGTCCACGTCGTCAACGACGTAGAGCGGCACCTTCGGATCGAACATCGGCACGCGGAAGCCCTCTTCAGGCACCAGACTCCTCAGCAAATGCGTGAGGCCCGCCCCCTTGGGACCGTAAAGATACACGAAGGTGGGCCCGCAGCCTGCGGCCACTTCTCGCAGAACACTGACGGCTTCGCCGTTGGCACCGACAACGAAGTTGTCGAGCGTCGGCTTGTCGCGCTCCTGCAGGTCGAGCAGATACTGATCGGGTTCGTGTTCGTACATAATCTCGGGCGGTGGAAATCTGAGCGCATGATGCGCACACGTCCAGAATCTTAGAGTTTACCTCGAAAACATTGTTTTCGTCCGCTCCATTTGTCATGCCTCCGCTTCACTCAAACCCTTGCTCCGCCTGCGACCTCCCCTGCTCAAAAATCGTCTTATCCGCCTCATGAGACGGCTCTTTGGCTTATACTTTCGCAAACTCTTTTATTAGGCAACCCGTCCCCGGTCACACCCTTCGGCACGACGTGCCCCCTCTTCTGCGTGTGCCCGCGGACCCTCTTTACTCGAGATACTTTCCATGAGCCAACTTTCCTACGCGGCTGCCGGCGTTTCCATCGATGCCGGCGACGAACTCGTTGAACGCATCAAGCCCTTTGCCAAGCGCACGATGATCCCGGGCGTCCTCGGCTCCATCGGCGGCTTCGGCGCGCTCTTCGAAGTCAGCAAGGAATACAAGAACCCGGTTCTCGTCACCGGCACGGACGGCGTGGGCACCAAGCTCATGCTCGCCTTCAAGCTCGGCCGTCACGACACGGTCGGCCAGGACCTCGTTGCCATGAGCGTCAACGACATCCTCGTGCAGGGTGCCCGCAGCCTCTTCTTCCTCGACTACTATGCCTGCGGCAAGCTCGACGTTGACGTCGCCGGCCGCGTTGTCGCTGGTGTCGCCAAGGGCTGCGAACTCGCAGGCTGCGCTCTGATCGGCGGCGAAACCGCCGAAATGCCGGGCATGTATCCGGAAGGCGAATACGACCTCGCAGGCTTCGCCGTCGGCGTTGTCGAAAAGGACCAGATCATCGACGGCCGCACGATCCAGCCGGGCGACACGATTCTCGGCCTTGCCTCGAGCGGCCCGCACTCCAACGGCTTCTCTCTCATCCGCAAGGTGGTCGAAGTCGCCGGCGCTGATTGGAACATGCCGTTCGACGGTGCCACGCTCGCCGACCGCGCCATGGAACCCACCCGCATCTACGTCAAGCAGGTTCTCGAAGTCATGAAGTCCGTGAAGATCAAGGGCATGGCCCACATCACGGGCGGCGGCCTCGTCGAGAACGTGCCCCGCGTTCTTCCCGAAGGCGTTCAGGCCGTCATCGACGGCAAGTCCTGGACGCGCCCGGCCATCTTCGACTGGCTCCAGGAAAAGGGCAACATCGACAGCCATGAAATGCACCGCGTCTTCAACAACGGCATCGGTCTCGTCGTGATCGTCTCCGCCGAAGACGCCGAAAAGGCCCGCGCAGCCTTTGAAGCTCAGGGCGAAAAGGTCTTCACGATCGGCACGGTCGCCAAGCTTCCCGAAGGCGAAGCTCCCTGCGTCGTCCGCTGATCGGCCTTAGGCCACTGACCAAGAATTGCGGCACTGCAACGGATGCAGTGCCGCTTTCTTTTTATTCAAACAAGCGCAGGAGAAGTCACCTTCTCCAGCAGCCCGAGCACGCTGTCGAGCGCGCCCGCGTCAAGTGGGTCCAACAGAGCAACGTCGGGCATGCTGCGCATCCAGGTCATCTGTCTCTTGGCCAACTGTCGGGTGGCCGCAACGCCTGCCAGATAAAAGGCCGCCATGTCGGTGCGCCCCTCGATGAAATCAATTGCCTGTCGATAGCCTACGGCCCGCATGGCCGGGCTGTCAGGATCGTAGTCTGGACGCATCATCAGAGACCTAACCTCATCCAGAAAGCCATCGGCAAGCATCTGTTCAAACCTTGCCTCGATTCGGGCATGCAGCCACTTTCTGTCCGAGGGCAGCAGCCCCATCGTCAACGTCTCCACCGCAGGTCTGCGAACACTCTCTGCATGGAAGGCCGAGATCGGCCTGCCCGTCATTTTCCAGACCTCCAGAGCGCGCCCGATGCGTTGGCTGTCGTTGGGCGCCAGTCTGGCGGCCGTCACGGGATCGATCCTCCCGAGTTCTGCATGCATGGCTGGCCAGCCGCGCTCAGCCGCCTCAGTCGCCACCGCCTCGCGAACCTCATGCGTGCTCGAGGGCATGTCGTTGATGCCGTCCCTGAGAGCCTTGGCGTAGAGCATCGTGCCGCCCACGATGAGCGGAAGCCGCCCTCTCGAGCGGATCTCACCCACGAGTCTCACGGCATCCTCCAGAAAATCGGCGGCGCTGTAGGCCTCACCAATGTCACGGATGTCGATCAGATGGTGCGGGCATACCGCCCTTTCCTCCTTCGTCGGCTTTGCCGTGCCGATGTCCATGCCCCTGTAGACAAGCGCAGAATCCATGGAGATGATCTCAACGTCATGACGTCGGGCGATCTCCAGAGAAAGAGCGGACTTGCCGCCCGCCGTAGGCCCAAGAATCATCAGCGCCTGCGGCTTTTGCCCGCATTCATGCAGGACCTTTTCAATCGCGTCCATCACTTGCCCCTCATGAAGAGCTTGTCCAAGTCTGTAAGCGTCATCTGCCGCCATGTCGGACGGCCGTGGTTGCACTGGTCGGCCCGCTCGGTCTCCTCCATGTCCCTCAGAAGCCTGTCCATTTCGGGCAGGGTGAGACGGCGGTGCGCGCGCACGGAGCCATGACAGGCGACCGTGGCGAGAAGCCTGTTTCTGAGCTCCTCGATGACAGACGTCTCACCGAAGTTCTGAAGATCCTCTAGAAGACACTTCACCATGGTCTCCACCGTCTGGGACGGCATGTCCTTGCAGAGCATCGGGAGCGCACGCACGGCGACGGCGCAGTCTCCGGCCCCCGTGAGCTCAAGGCCGAGCGTGGAAAGAAGCTCGCGGTTTTCCTCAAAGACGGAAAAGAGAAGCGGGTTCAGGCGGAAGACCTGCGGGATCAGAACCTGCTGTACGGCGATGCCGCGGGCGTCCATCTCGCGCTTGAGACGCTCGTAGGTGATTCGCTCAGCCGCCGCGTGCATGTCAACCACCACGAGCCCGCGCTCATTCTCCGCCAGAATGTAGATGCCGCCGATCTGGGCAATGGCGCGGCCGAGCGTCCCCGGAGGAAGCGTCGCGGGCTTGCAAGCTTCAGATGCGGGAGTGGCCGCAACACATGCCGAGGTCTTGTCGGAAGCGGACGGAACCGCCTCGGCAATCTCCTCGAAGCTCATGCCCTCGGCCGTTTCGGGCGGGGGCACGTCAATCGGCCCGAGAGACGTTGCCTCATTCGTCTCCTTCAGGAAGGATCCTCCCTGAAGGTCGAGACGTCCGGATTCGGGTTCGGCAGGCGGCACTTTCTCGCTCTTGAGCCAATTGCCGTCTTTCCGTCCCGAGAAGCGTCCCTCAGGAACTCTGCCCTGCGCAGCCGCTCTGGCAGTATCGACGTCCGCGCCGAAAAGGCGCATAGCCGTGCTGACGTCAGGACAGGATTCGGGCTTGAACACGGGACGCAAAGGTGCGGTGAATGCGGGAGTGCTACCGAGCGAGCCTGATGAAAAAACGGACGGTGCAGACGACTGCACGGGACGTGCGGCCTCCTGCCGTTTCTGAGCAGGCAGGGCTGCCTCGGTCTCCTCACCATTCAGAAGCGAGGCGGTGGGCGGCGCGAGAGCCGCCTTCACGGCATGCATGACGAACTGGTGTACCCTGCTCGACTCCCTGAACCTGACCTCAAGCTTGGCGGGATGTACGTTTACGTCGACCGCAGTCGGATCCAGCGTCAGATAGAGACAGAAGACGGGCTGGCTCTGGCCGTGCAGCACGTCCTGATAGGCGGCCTTGACGGCATGCATGAGCGTCTTGTCGCGCACATAGCGGCCATTGACGAAAAAGTACTGCCCGTCCGCACGACTGCGGGCGATGGCCGGAATGCCGGCGAGTCCTCGAATCGTCATGCCGTCCTCCTCGGCCGCCACCTCGCGGTGCTGTCCCTTGAAGGCTCTGGGCATCAGCGCCTCAATGCGGTCAACAACGTTCGTGGCGGCAGGAAGCTTCAGAACATTGCGACCGTTTGCCGAAAGCGTGAAGCCGATGTCGGGGTTGGCGAGCGCCAGGCGCTCGAGATATTCGGTCACATGAGCCGTTTCCGTCGCGTCGGACTTCATGAACTTGCGGCGAGCCGGCGTCTTGTAGAAAAGGTCGAGCACCTCCACGCGCGTGCCGACGACGCCTGCGGCGGGATGCACCTCTCCGTCGGAGATCTCCCATGCGCTGTCGGCCTCAGGCGTGCGGCTGCGGATGCTCATCTCGGCAACGGCATCAATCGACGCCAGGGCCTCGCCGCGAAAGCCGAGGCTTCCGACGCGCTCGAGCTCCAGAAGGTCGCGGATCTTGCTGGTGGCGTGCCGTCTGAGGGCTAGCGCCAGCTCGTCCTTCGGAATGCCTGAGCCGTTGTCGGTTACGACGATGCGCTTGAGGCCACCGCCATCGAGCTTGACGTCGATCTCACCGGCGCCAGCGTCGATTGCATTCTCCACCAGCTCCTTCACAACGGAGGCAGGACGCTCGATCACTTCGCCTGCCGCAATCTGGCTGATGAGCTGGCTCGGTAGTTCAGCAATGCTTCGTTTGGGCGCAAGCGTGCGCGGCATCAGGTTTTGCATAAGCCTCGGGCAATTTCAATTCGTTAAGATATGCCCCGTCAGCCGGGGACTGCATTCAGTATGATATGTGCAATCTCCGCTCCTTGCACATGGCCGGCCCTCCCTCGGGGGCAGGAAACAATCACCTGGGATTCTCAGATGGACATCCTCGATCTCGTAGTCAACCTCTTTACCAATACGGACGCCTTTCTCGTTTCCCTCGCCACGGACTACGGCACCCTCATCTACGCCGCCATGTTCCTCATCTTCTTCCTGGAGACTGGCTTCGTGATCATGTCATTCCTGCCGGGAGACTCTCTTCTCTTCGTTGCAGGCACCGTCGCCGCCTCCGGTACGGCCAGTCCCTGGCTCATCATGCTCGCCGTCATCGTCGGCGCCATCGCAGGCAACACGCTCGGCTACGAGCAGGGCCGCTGGCTCGGCAACCGCATCTACAGCGGCAACATCTCCTGGATCAACGAAAAGAAGCTCCGCCACGCTCACGACTTCTACATGCGCCACGGCGGCAAGACCATCCTGCTCGCCCGCTTCGTGCCGATCGTCCGCGCCTTCGCGCCGCTCATTGCAGGCGCAGCCCGCATGAACGGCATCCGCTTCGAGCTCTTCAGCGGCGCAGGTGCCATTCTCTGGGCTGTCTCGATCGTCGGCGCAGGCTACCTCTTCGGCAACATCCCGTTCATCAAGAACAACCTCTCTCTCATCCTTCTTCTCGGCATCATCGCCGCCATCTCAGGCCCCGTCCTCGTGGGCATGGTCTGGAAGTTCATCCAGAAGCGAAAGGGACTTGACGCGGAAGACCCGCAAAAATAAGTCGACTTGTGAGAAAAGCCTGCCGGATCGGCAGGCTTTTCTGCATTCAGACCTTTCTCACGGCAAAAGGAAGGGGGCTGCGGCGTCCTTCTCGGAGAGGATGGGATTTTCGCACCGCCAGTCGATGTTCAGCGTCGGATCATTCCATCGACACGAGGCCTCCGACCCCGGCACCCATGGCTTGTCGACCTTGTAGAGCACGATCGTATCGTCCTCCGTCGTCACGTAGCCGTGCGCATAGCCGGCTGGCACATAGAGAGACTCCCCCTCGCCAGCCTTGAGCTCGACGGAAATCCACCTGCCGAACAGCGAGCTCTCGGGCCTCACGTCTGCCACAACGTCAAGGAGCGCTCCTCTGACGCACTGCACGGCCTTGGCCTGCGCATGCGGCTCACGCTGCCAGTGCATGCCGCGCAGCGTCCCTCTGCGGGCGTTGCAGACGAGATTGTCCTGCATGAAGGCAATGTCCACGCCCGCCGCGCGCCAGTCAGCCGCCTGCCAACTCTGCGTGAAGCTGCCGCGCGCATCCGCGTGAACGATGCTCTTCAAAAGCAGGACGCCCGGCAGACCGAGTGCCGTCACATGAAGCTGTGTCGTCATGATTTCCCTTTCCGTTTCCGTCCTGCCGCCCTCACGAAAACGGGCGTCCACTCACAGCGTGAGGACGCCCGTTCAGGTTCAGAGCAAGCCTGACCTTAGTGCTTCGTGCCTGCAATCAGGTCGATCAGGGTGAGCGTCACTTCCGTGCTCTTCACGGCCGCACCAAGCGGCAGGAATTCGCAGTTACTGTGAAAGTTGTGGCCGCCCGTGAAGTAGTTGGGCGTGATGACGCCCTGCGTCGAGATGAAGGAACCGTCCGTGCCGCCGCGCATGGCAATCGTGTTGGCCTTGACGCCGGCGATCTCGAGCGCGCGATAGAGATGATCGACGGCGCAGCGGTTGTCGTCCGTGAGCGCGTCGGCGATGTTGCCGTACATGTCCTTCACTTCAAGTTCGATCCTGGCGCGCGGATTGCGGACCTTCAGGTATTCGACAGCGGAGGCGATGAGCTCCTTCTTGGCCTCGTACTTCTCGCGATTGTGGTCGCGGATCTTGATCGAAACCGTGGCCTGCGAGGGGTTCGAGACGATGCTGTTGACCCAGACGAAGCCTTCGGTGCCCTCGGTGCATTCAGGCGTCGAACCACGGTCCATCATCTGCACGAAGTCCGTGGCGATGAGAGTCGGGTTGACGAGAACGCCCTTGGAGGACATCGGATGGGCCGTGACGCCCTTGATGCGGATCGTGGCGCTGCCTGCATTGAAGGTTTCGTAGACCACTTCGCCGAGCTCGCAGCAGTCGACCGTGTAGGCGAAGTCGACGGGGAACTTCGAGAAGTCGATCTTCTTGGCGCCGAGAAGGCCGATCTCCTCGTCGGGGACGAAGGCGACGTAGATGTCGCCGTGCGGGCGGTTTTCCTTCACGACGATGTCGAAGGCCGTCATGACGTTGGCGATGGCCGACTTGTTGTCCGCACCGAGCACCGAGGTGCCGTCGGTGACGACGATGTCGTCGCCCACGTACTTCTCGATTTCAGGATGCTCGGACGTGCGCATCCACAGGTCCTTTTCCTTGTTCAGGCAGATGTCGCCGCCCTGATAGCCGCGGATCACCTGAGGATGGACGTCGGGGCTGAGGCCGGCATCCACAGTGTCGAGATGGCAGCACCAGCCGACCGTCGGAACGGCCTTGTTGTCGGGAAGATTGCCCGGAAGCAGTGCCGTCAGCACGCTGTATTCGGAAATCTCAATGTTGACGAAGCCGAGTTCGGCAAGTTCTTCGGCGAGCATGCCGGCGAGCTTGCGCTGGCCTTCGGTGCTCGGGACGACGCCTGCCTTCCCGTCGCTTTGGCTCGTGACGGCCACATAGCGCAGGAATCGTTCAAGAATGGCTTCCTTCATGATGTTTTCTCTCCTCAAAGGGGTTTCTCTGCATGCGGTTGGCGTCCCGCCTCAGGCGGGGCGCCTTGTTGTCCGGACGGAGGCCATGGGTCCTGCCGCCGTCCGGATGCGGATCAGCGATCCTGTTACTGAGCGGCGCGCTCTTCAAGCACGGCCACGGCCGGGAGCTTCTTGCCTTCCAGGAACTCAAGGAAGGCGCCGCCGCCCGTGGAGATGTAGGAGACACGGTCGGCAATGCCGAACTGGTGCACGGCGGAAACCGTGTCGCCGCCGCCGGCGATCGAGAAGGCGCCCTTGTCGGTCGCCTCGGCGATGGCGTCGGCCATCACGCGGGTGCCTTCGGCGTAGGGAGCCATTTCAAAGACGCCGACCGGGCCGTTCCAGACGATCGTGCCGGCGCTCTTGAGAATGTCGGCAAGGATCGCGGCGGTCTTGGGACCGACGTCAAGGATCATTTCATCCTCGGCAACGTCGTCCACATCGGCAACGCGATGCTCGGCGTCGGCCGAGAAGGCCTTGGCGACCACGACGTCGACGGGCATCGGCAGGCTGGCGCCCTTGGCGGCGAGCACGGCGAGCACCTTGCGGCATTCATCGACGAGCTCGGGCTCGGCGAGGGACTTGCCGATCGGCTTGCCCGCAGCGAGAAGGAACGTGTTGAGAATGCCGCCGCCGACGATCAGGCGGTCGACCTTTTCGGCGAGGTTGGAGAGGATCGTGAGCTTCGTGGAGACCTTGGAGCCGCCGACAATGGCGGCGAGCGGGTGACGGGCCTCCTCGACGGACTTCGTGAGGGCGTCGATTTCTGCAGCCATCAGGGGGCCGGCGCAGGCGACGTCAGCGTAGCGGGCGACGCCGACCGTGGAAGCCTGGGCGCGGTGGGCCGTGCCGAAGGCGTCGTTGACATAGACGTCGCAGAGGGCGGCGTACTTCTTCGAGAGTTCGTCGTTGCACTTCTTTTCGCCAACGTTGCAGCGGCAGTTTTCGAGCATCACGACATGGCCGGGCCCGACCTTGACGCCATCAACCCAGTCGGCGACGAGCGGCATGTCGCACCCCAGAAGCTCGCCCATGCGGCGGGCAACGCCCGCGAGGCTGTCGGCCGGCGTCACGGTGCCTTCCGTCGGACGGCCGAGGTGGCTCATCACCATCACGGCGGCACCGGCGTCAAGCGCGGTGCGGATGGCGGGAACGCTGGCCACAAGACGGGTTTCGTTGGTAATACGGCCGTTTTCATCGTGCGGCGCGTTGAGGTCGCTGCGGATCAGGACGCGCTTGCCGGCGAGAAGACCGTCCTTGGCAAGCTTTTCAAGAGTCAGAACGTGCATGACTTGTTCTCCGAAAGGGAGTGCGGCGCATTGCGCCGCTCAGGAAACATAAAGTGCGAAAGCCACGCCGAGGATGCGGATCCGGGGCATGGCTTTCATGATCATCGGAACTTGCCGTTTACTTGGCGGCCATCATCGCGCAGGCCGTGTCAAGCATGCGGTTGGAGAAGCCCCATTCGTTGTCGTACCAGGCAGTGACCTTCACAAGACGGTTGCCGGAGACCTTCGTCAGCGTGGAGTCGAAGATCGAGCTGTGGTCATCGCCGTTGAAGTCGGTGGAGACGAGAAGCTCGTCGTTGTAGCCGAGGATGCCGGCGAGGTCTTCGGACTCGGAGGCGGCCTTCACGAGGGCGTTGATTTCCTCGACGCTCGTGTCGCGCTTGGCGATGAAGGTGAGGTCGATGAAGCTGACGTTGATCGTCGGGACGCGGACGGCGAAGCCGTCGAGCAGGCCGTTGAGCTCAGGAAGCACGAGGCCCACGGCCTTGGCTGCGCCGGTCTTCGTCGGGATCATGGAGAGCGTGGCAGCGCGAGCGCGGCGCATGTCCTTGTGATAGACGTCGGTGAGGACCTGGTCGTTCGTGTAGGAGTGGACCGTGGTCATCAGGCCACGTTCGATACCTACCGTGCGGTGCAGGGCCTTGGCGAGCGGAGCGAGGCAGTTCGTCGTGCAGGAGGCGTTGGAGACGACGAGGTCGGAGGCCTTGAGGACCTCCTGATTGACGCCGTAGACAACCGTAGCGTCAGCCGTCTTGCCGGGAGCGGAGAGCAGGACCTTCTTGGCGCCCTGCTCGATGTGCACCATGCTCTTTTCCTTCGAATTGAAGGCGCCCGTGCACTCCATCACGACGTCGACGTTGAGTTCTCCCCAGGGGATCTCCTTCGGGTCGCGCGTGGCGAAGACGCGGATGCGGTCGCCGTTGACGATCAGCGTGTCCGTGCCTTCGACCTGCACGTCAGCGTTGAAGCGGCCGTGGCAGGAGTCGTGCTTGAGAAGATGGGCGTGGATGGCGAGGTCGCCGGGGGCATTGATCGCGACGATTTCGACGTCATGCTTCTTGCCGCCCTCGTAGTGAGCGCGGAGAACGTTGCGGCCGATGCGGCCGAAACCGGTGATGGCAACACGAATGGTCATGTCTAATCCTTCTGTCTTTGTTGTTACTTGAGAAGCTGCTCAACCTTGGCAACCACGTTTTCAACCGTAAAGCCGAAACGTTCCCAGAGGACGCAGGCCGGCGCGCTTTCGCCGAAGGTATCGACGCCGATCACGGCGCCCTTGCCGGAGAAGTACTTGTACCAGAGGTCGGACTTGGAAGCCTCGATGGCAAGCACGGGCACGCCTTCGGGCAGCACGGCGCGGCGGTATTCCTCGTCCTGTTCGTCGAAGAGGTTCGCACAGGGCATGGAAACGACGCGGACCTGAACGTTGCGGGCCGTCAGCTCGGCGCGGGCCTTCATGGCGAGACCAACTTCGGAACCCGTGGCGAGAAGCACGACTTCGGCTTCACCGGCGCCGGCAGGCGCTTCGGCGGCAACATAAGCGCCGCGGGCGATCGCGTCGGCATCCACTTCGTCACGATCGAGGAACGGAACGTTCTGGCGCGTGAACACGAGGCAGGACGGGCCGTTGCGGCGCTCGATGGCGCTCGCCCAGGCGATGATCGTCTCGACCGTGTCGGCGGGACGCCAGACATGCATGCCGGGGATGAGGCGCAGACTGGGCACGTGCTCGACGGACTGATGCGTCGGGCCGTCTTCACCAAGGCCGATCGAGTCATGCGTGAAGACGTTGATGACGCGCTGCTTCATGAGGGAGGACATGCGCAGGGCGTTGCGGGAATAGTCGGAGAACGTCAGGAACGTGGCGGCGTACGGAATGAAACCGCCGTAGAGCGCAATGCCGTTCATGATGGCAGACATGCCGAACTCACGGACGCCGTAGCTGATGTGGCGGGCAAGGAAGTCGCCGCTGTTAAGCGACTTGACGCCGGTCCAGTTCGTGAGGTTCGAGCCCGTCAGGTCGGCGGAACCGCCGAGCAGTTCGGGAAGCGCGGGCGCAAGAGCGTTGAGGGCCTTCTGGCTGGCCTTGCGGGTGGCGACGGTCTCGGCAGCCTCTTCGGCGGCGCAGAGGGCGTCCATCACGGTGTCGGACCAGTTTTCGGGCAGGTCGCCGGCGAGGCGGCGCTTGAGTTCTGCGGCGAGCTCGGGATACTGGGCGGCATAGCCGTCGAACATCGTCTGCCATTCGGCTTCGATGCGGGCGCCTTCGGCACGGTGATCCCAGGCGTCATAGACCTCCTGCGGAACCTCGAACGGAGCGTAGGGCCAACCGATCGCGGCGCGGGTGGCGGCGATTTCCTCATCGCCGAGCGCTTCACCGTGGACCTTGGCGGTCCCCTGACGGTTGGGCGAGCCCTTGCCGATGGTGGTGCGGGCGATGATGAGGGTGGGCTTATCCTCGGAGAGCTTGGCCTCGGCGATGGCGGCGTCCATGGCGTCGATGTCATGGCCGTCGACCGGGCCGATCACGTTCCAGCCGTAGGCTTCGAAGCGGCCGCGCGTGTCGTCGCCGAACCAGCCCTTGACGTCACCGTCGATCGAAATGCCGTTGTCGTCGTAGATGGCGATGAGCTTGTTGAGCTTCCAGACGCCGGCGAGCGAGCAGACTTCGTGGCTGATGCCCTCCATCATGCAGCCGTCGCCTAGGAAGACGTAGGTGCGGTTGTCAAAGACAGGGAAACCCTCGCGGTTGAATTCGTTCGCAAGCATCTTTTCGGCAAGCGCCATGCCGACGCCGTTGGCGATGCCCTGACCGAGCGGACCAGTCGTCGTTTCAACGCCGGGCGTGACATCCACTTCGGGATGGCCGGGCGTCTTGCTGTGCAGCTGACGGAAAGCCTTCAGATCGTCGATCGAAAGGTCGTAGCCGGTGAGGTGCAGCAGAGCGTACTGCAGCATCGAGCCATGGCCGTTCGAAAGGATGAAGCGGTCGCGGCCGGTCCACTTCGGATTCGTCGGATTGAAACGAAGGTGACGCGACCAGAGGGCCGTCGCGATATCGGCCATGCCCATGGGCATGCCCGGGTGACCGGACTTGGCTTTCTGGACGGCGTCCATGCTGAGGGCACGGATCGCGTTGGCCATCATCTGAGCAGAGGCTTGAGAGGTCATAGTATTTCTGTGAGCGGATTGAAGAAAACCGGAGGGAAGAAACCCCGAAAAGGCAAGGCGGCGACCTTCCCTAAGGTTTGTACGCCGCTGTCTGACTTAATTTATTATTTTAGCAACAAAAGGAGGGGGCCAACCGAGCGTGAAACCACGGAGCTCCTCTCCGCACATGGATTCGGAATGCGGAAACCCGCATGTCCGCAGACTTCCCATCCTGTTTTACCCAATTGCGGCTTATATCTCCGTCCTAAGCTTCGGATAGGTCATGTTGGCTTTGGTGAAGCAGATCTTGTTGTCAGCGTTGTATGCAACAACGTCGCAATGGTCTTTGGCCAGGTCGATGCCAATCGCAACGGCGATCTTGCGTTTCTCGAAAACTTGTGTACTATTCATGACGAAGCACTCCTCTTATCGTATGAGTTTTAGTCGACTCTTTGGCACTTAGATGCCGTGGTATTCTCGGCCGAAAGCGAGATTTAAGAGAGAGTGCTTCTTTTGTTTGCAGGTTGTCAAGTTCTGCATTGATGGTCTCCGGTGTTTGATGCCCCTTCTGGAGCTGACCATCTTATTAAGAGCGCGGACGAAGCTCGTTAGCCTGTGGGGA